>CADABS010000011.1 GCA_902786245.1 uncultured Erysipelotrichaceae bacterium | reverse complement strand
GTTCAAAGTTGATTTTTCGCTTTCGCTTCACCACTTGTTTTTAATGCGGGCTTTTTTCGAAGCCCCTACGTCTGTTTATTCACACTTATTTCCTCCATCATCTAATAAGCCGATGATAGCTTTGCATTCCGATGCGGTCAAGCCGTTTACACCGCAAAAGAAACCGCATCTCTGCGGTTTCCTCATTCGTTTCAACGTGAGAACAGTCCCTTTTTCCTGTATTCCTCACTGGTTACAGATATGATCCGGTAGCCGGTATCGTCCAGAGCCCGGTGAAGTTCTGCTTCTGACACAGGTTCTTCGCTGATGATCTCTGCAGTATTCTTCTTATGGCTGGAAGATACCTTTTTGATCTGCAGTGTATTCCGGATGGCATCATTGACATGGCTTTCGCACATGGAGCACATCATGCCGTCGATCTGCACTGTTGTTCTGTACATCAGTCCGCCTCTGCGACGGCTGTAGTCAGTCTGTCCGCTTCTTTATACGGACGCACCAGCAGCCATACGGTGCAGGCGATGATTGCCAGCGCCAGGATCGCGCCGATGATACTGCCTGTGCCGCTGATGAGAGAGCCGAGCTGGAAGATGACAAAGGAAACCAGATATGCCAGCAGGCACTGATAGCCGATGGCAAACCATGTCCACTTCGCATTGTTCATTTCCCTTCTGATGGCACCGATTGCCGCAAAGCAGGGAGCGCACAGCAGGTTGAATGCCAGGAAGGAATAGCCTGCCAGCGGTGTCAGACCTTCGAAGTCCAGAACACCGAATACGCCGACAACTTCTTCTTTTGCAACAAGACCCATGACGGTTGCAATCGTCGCCTTGATATTGTCAAATCCAAGCGGGGCAAAGATCCATTTCACGCCGTTTCCGATGGCACCGAGAACGCTCTCTTCCAGTTCCATGTCCAGATTCCATCCGAATGCACCATCTGTCCAGCCGAATGTCGAACCGAGCCAGATCACAATGGAAGACAGCAGGATGATCGTACCGGCCTTCTTGATGAAGGACCAGCCTCTTTCCCACATGGAACGCAGGATATTGGTAACAGTCGGCCAGTGATAGGCAGGCAGTTCCATGACAAACGGAGCCGGATCGCCTGCGAACATCTTCGTCTTCTTCAGAATGATACCGGAAACGATGATGGCAGCCATGCCGAGGAAGTATGCGCTAGGCGCAACCCAGGATGCCTTGCCGAACAGCGCTGTCGAGATCATTGCAATGATCGGCAGTTTCGCACCGCAGGGAATGAATGTCGTCGTCATGATCGTCATACGGCGGTCGCGTTCATTTTCGATCGTTCTGGATGCCATGACACCCGGAACGCCGCAGCCGGTACCGATCAGCATCGGAATGAAGGATTTGCCGGACAGACCGAACTTGCGGAAAATACGGTCCATGACGAATGCGATACGGGCCATATAGCCGCAGGCTTCCAGGAATGCCAGGAATGCGAACAGAACGAGCATCTGCGGAACGAAACCGAGAACCGCACCGACACCTGCGACGATGCCGTCCAGGATCAGTCCGCTCAGGAATTCATTGCAGTGAACAGCTTCCAGCAGATTGCCGATGATGACCGGAACACCCGGCACCCATGTGCCGTATTCCGCCGGATCGGGAACCGGTGCTTCCTCATCCAGAGCAGCGTCTACGGTTTCGGAAATGCTGTAAACACCATCCATCTTGTCATCCAGCTCTGCACCATAGAAACCATAGGATTCATCAAATGCACCGTAGTCTTCATCTTCGATCGCGCCGAGGATCTCATCCGCACCCGGAATCTCTGCCTCAGCTGCAGCAGTGACTTTTTCAACAACATCATCTGTCCAGATGTTTTCCGCATAATATTCGGTCATTGCCTCATCATATTCACTTCTGCCCCGGCCGAACAGGAAGTATCCGTCACCGAACAGACCGTCATTGGTCCAGTCCGTTGCCCATGTACCGACCGTTGTAACGGAAATGTAGTAGACCAGCCACATGACTGCCGCAAAGATCGGCAGAGCAAGCCAGCGGTTTGTAACGATATTGTCGATCTTATCGGATACGCTCAGTTCACCGGCTCCCTTTTTCCGGTAGACACCTTTCAGCGCATTCTCGATAAATACATAGCGTTCATTGGTGATGATCGATTCCGCATCATCATCTTCCGCTTTTTCCACCCGTGAGATGACCGATTCGATCTTCTGTACCGTATCGGCGGAGAACTTCATGGATCCCATGACCTTGTCATCCCGTTCGAACAGCTTGACGGCATACCAGCGCTTCTGCGCTTCCGCCACCGAACCTAAAGCAATATCCGCAATCTCCTGCAGCGCTTTCTCGATTTCCGGCGCAAATGTATGCTTCGGTGCAGCAGCTGAACGCTTCGCAGCATCCACTGCCGCCTCTGCCGCTGCCATGATTCCGTCTTCCTTCAGGGCCGAGATTTCAATGACCGGGCAGCCGAATACATCGCTGAGTTTTTTGGTGTTCAGCGAATCGCCGTTCTTTCTGACAAGATCCATCATATTCACGGCAATCACGACCGGAATGCCGATCTCTGTCAGCTGGGTCGTCAGATACAGGTTTCTTTCCAGGTTGGTTCCGTCAACGATATTCAGGATCGCATCCGGATGTTCATCCAGCAGGTACTTTCTGGATACGACTTCTTCCAGCGTATACGGAGAAAGCGAATAGATACCCGGAAGGTCTTCGATCATGACATCGCTGTGCTTCTTCAGGCGTCCTTCTTTTTTCTCTACGGTAACACCCGGCCAGTTTCCGACGAACTGATTGGAACCGGTCAGCGCATTGAACAGTGTCGTTTTGCCGCTGTTCGGATTGCCGGCAAGGGCAATCGTAATCTTTTTATCAGTCATTATGCATTCCCCTTTTCTAACGGACTTCGATCATTTCTGCATCGGCTTTGCGCAGCGAAAGCTCATATCCCCTGACTGTCACTTCCACCGGATCGCCGAGCGGTGCAACCTTGCGCACGTAAATGTCAATGCCCTTTGTGATACCCATGTCCATGATGCGGCGCTTGACCGCACCTTCGCCATGGAGTTTGACAACACTAACCGTACTGCCTGGCTGAATTTCCCTTAAAGTTTTCATATTACCCCCTTCAGATCATAATGCGGTTGGCTAGATCTCTGCCGATCGCAATTCTGCTTTCTTTTACGTTGACAATCAGATTGCCATCGATTTCACTGATCACCTTGACTTTTCCGCCGGCCACAAAGCCGAGATCGGCAAGGTGCTTTTTCATCTCCGCATTGCCGGAGAGTTTCTGAATCGTATATTCGGTACCCTTATCTGCAAATGTAATAGGCATCATCTGCGCCTCCTGGTTAGCTCAATCAAACATTAGTTTATACTAACTAACCCGGCGCGTCAACAGAATCATGAAAAAAGACCGGGCATACAGCTCAGCCTCTGTGTCTGAATATTCTGAAATCCCGGTGGAAGATCTTCTGGGGAATGCCGAAGTACGATGTATAGACCAGATATACGGCCAGTGCCGACAGACCGTTGACACCCAGCCTGATCAGACCTGCCAGTCTCCCCCCTTCCGCCGCGGAAAGACCGGCCATATTGAGAATGCGGCTGACCGCAAAGATCAGCACCAGTCCTCCGCCCAGCTGCACCAGTGTTTTCAGCAGCGGTCTGAATTCAACGCCGTAATTGTCGTGGATCTCCTTGAGATTGAATATAATTGCATATCCGTTGCATATCACGGAGCTCATGACCGCGCCGGGATAGCCGAACGCGGATACCATCGGTACGATGATGATTGCCTTGCCGATACAGTTGATCGCCAGACGCCGCAGAAGACTTTTGCGGAAACCGACCGTCATCATGATCGTACTGACGACCGGACCGATGGTTCCCATGATGCCCTCCACCGCATTCCAGGCAAGAACCTCGGAACTCGTTTTCAGATCTGCCGTATAGTACAGAACATGATAGATGCCCGGGGCATAGGCGGCGATACAGAAGGAAACCGGCAGACCGATGAACAGGATGATATTCAGACAGTCGAGGATATTCTTCTCGACCATCTCATGATCGTTCTTTTCGATCGCACCGGCGATATGCGGAATGACCGCAGCGGTAAAGCCCGGGGCCAGAATCATCGGAATGGCATTGAGCTTGGAGCCGACATAGTTGCATGCGGAGAGAATGATACTGCGGGTCGCTTCGTCATAGCCTTTGCGGCGCAGACCGATCGGCAGCAGCATCGTATTGAATATGTCATCGCCGTATCCGACGATCGAAGAAATCAGATACGGGACCGCCAGCACCAGGAATTCCCTGGTCAGCGTCCTGCGGTCGACTGCCTCCCCTTCCTGTGCCTCTGCCGCTGTCTCAAGATCCGGCCGTTTTCTCCGGTCGAACCAGATGTACTGCAGTATGCCGGCCAGCGCTGCAATGCCGGTGGAAAGAACCGCTGCATACAGCGCCCATTTTCTTTCATAGCCCAGAACATACACAAGCAGCCAGGAGACGCTGAGCATGAATCCGACCCGGAAGAACTGTTCGAAGGCCTGCGAGAAGGCATATTCCTCCATCTCCTTGAGACCCTGGTAGAAACCCCGGAAAGAAGCCAGGATCGGCACCAGGAATACCGAGATGGAAATGATCCGCAGCAGATTCGACATGATCGTGACGCTTTCGCTGTTCATCGTATCGCTCTGCAGCATGATCTTCGATATGACGCCGGCCATGATCATCAGCATCCCCATGCCGAACAGTCCCAGCATCGCCAGGATCGCCAGCGCGAGCTTCCGGATCACCAGCAGGGATTTGTAATCTTCCTTGACCTTATAGCGGGCAACGACCGTCGCGACCGCCATCGGGAATCCGGCCGTGCATATATTCAGAATATAGTTATAGATCCTGTATGCATTGCCGTAATAGGCCATGTATGCGTCCGATCCGAGGATCGAAGACAGCGGAATCGAATAGAAAAGACCCAGAAGCTTGGCCACGAACAAACCGCCGGTTCCCACCAGCCCGCTGAGCACGACCGACTTCTTGATATTCGACGATCTTTCTTCTCTTTTTTCCGCGTTCTTATTCCGCATTTATGAACCTCATCCGTGATTTTTGATTCTGCTCAGGAAGTGATAGACACGGTTGAGCGGTGTATAGTCGCATTCAAACTCGCCGACCAGCTCAACGACCTCGCCCATGAATCCCTTCTTGAACAGATAGACGCCCCAGTCATCCGCGCTTTCATCAAAGATGCCGCTGATGCCGTAGAGATTGTATCTGCCAATGCCGTGCTCGATGCCGTATTTCATCATCTGCCAGTGCATCGCATAGGGTGACGCAAACTGCATGTACTCCTCATAGACACCGGAGAACAGGCAGAGAATTTCGTTCTTATTGATAAAGAAGACACCCGAGGAAAGCGTGATTTCCTTTCCCTTTTCCGCCTTCATCTGCTGTGCTTCCGCAATGTGCTTTTCATACTGGGCAAGGACATCCTGGGCGATTGCCTTCTTTTTCGTCATCTTGGCGGAATTCGGATTGACTGCCAGTTTCGCATCGCATTCGGCGATCGTATCCTTTTCTTTCTGTGCGTCTTTTTCCAGTTCTTCGATATAGACATCGATATCCGCAATGGCGGAGAGATACTTCAGGTGTCCGCGCTTTCCGAAGATGCGCAGCAGATCGATATAGTATTCCCTGGTCCGGTTTTCAAACTGGCGCCGTTCGCTCGTCGATTCCATGACTTTGATGAATTCGTCGATATTGGATTCATCCAGTTCTTTTGTGTAGATCCTGTATTTGATCGTCTTCTGCACGCTGCGGCGGGTCTTTCTTTCAAAGCTCTCCAGCATCTCATCCAGGGTCCTGCCTTTGAGCGGAATCGTATAGATCCAACGGCATTCTCTCTGCAGATCGATGCCTCTGGTATAGCCGTGATGGCGGAAGCCGAGTTCCTGCATCAGTTCCACCAGCCAGGTATTGTCAAAACCGCCCTCGACGGCATTGCCGTCCAGGTCTCTTGCTTTCAGCGGCACATACGGATCCACCCGCAGCGACAGGCCTTTGTGCGCCTTTGCGTAGGATGCGAATGACTGCAGAAAGAAGCGGACCAGTTCCCGATCGTTCCAGTCGATCAGAAATCCGCGGGGCGAATAATACTGGCGGTGTCCCATGACCATGCGGTAGGAGAACATGCCGCCGCACAGGATCTTTCCGCTGTCATCTCTGACCCCTGCGAATTCGACAAAGAATCCTTCTTTCTTCCGCAGCTCGGCCATATCGACGCTCTGCCACAGATTGTAATCATCCCGGGCTTCGGAAAACGCCCGGAATTCTTCTTCATTCAGTATTTCAAACTTCATATCAGAACCTTCATTTCAATTTTTCATACAATGCATATACCGGTCTGTTCAGCACCAGGGTGAAATCGCCGACCGTCTGTTCGACCGTGCCGCCGAAGCCCTTCTTGAATTCATAGACGCCGTAATCGACAGCGTTTTCGCTGAAATCTCCGGATACAGCATAGAAATTATACCGCGGTATGCCCCGGCGGATGCATTCCTTCAGCATATACCACTGGATCGCATACGGCGCATAGTAGTTTCTGAATTCTTCCTCCGCAGCGCTGGCATAGTATACCGCTTCATTATCATACAGCGTAAAGAAAGCAGATGCCATCGGGATGACAGCACCGTACTGCTTCCGCAGCCGCTCTGCCTCCTGGTTTTTTTTCGCATTGATCTCAAGGGCTTCCTCAAGAACCTTTTTCTTTTTCTGGAATTTCTTCGAGCCGGGCATCTCAGCCAGTTTCTGCTCTGTTTCCGCCATCTGAAGATCGGTTTCTTCTTTTTCCTGTTTCAGTGACGCAGCGAATTTTTCCGTATCCAGATACGCCAGAAGCACTCTGGCATGTCTGCCGTACGCTTCCACCATCTGCCGGTAGTAGCTGCGGGGAAACATGGAAAAGCCGCGCCGCTGTGCTGTTCTTTCTTCCATATCCAGGAAAACATCCAGTTCTTCCGGCCCCAGTTCCCGGACTTCGATTCCCTGTTTCAGCGTCCGGTTGACGGACCAGCGGGTCTGCTGGGCCATTTCCTTCCAGACGGTATCTTCATCTTTTCCGGACAGATCGAGGGTAAACATGTAATTCGCCTGCGAATCCGTGCCGACCCCGGCAGTAAACGGTTTGTGCACATAGCCTTCTGCTTCCAGGGCTGCGATCACGCTGCTGTTGTCAAAGCCGCCTTCCACGATGTTTCCGTCAATATCTCTTTCCTTATACAGAACATACGGATCGATGACGAGAAACAGACCGCGGTGCTTTTTCGCATAGGCGCTGATATTCTGCGTCATGCAGTGCAGGACCTCGCGGTCGCTGAAATCCATCAGATAGCCGCGCTGGGCATAGAAACAGCGGAGCATTTTCTTGGCGATCGGAAAAGAGGAAACCGCTGCCGCAGCGCACAGCTTCCCGTCTCTTTTCACGCCGAAATAGACGATGTCCCGGCCCCGCATGCGCAGGTGTTCCATCGCCTCCACCGAATTCAGAAATGTACGGTACGGATGTTCCGCGTAGAAGTCCGCGTATTCCCCTTTTGTCAATTCACAGAATTCTGTCATTCCTTCCTCCGCGTTCAGTCTTCAAAAAACTCGATTCCTTCTTCGCTCATCGAGCGGATCCGGGCCAGGGACTGCAGAGGCAGACCTTTTGCACGGATCTCATCGCCGCCGGGCTGGAACCCTTTTTCAATGCATATGCCGATGCCGCCGACCGATGCCCCGGCCTGTTCACAGACTGCCAGCAGACCGTTCAGAGCAGCGCCGTTGGCAAGAAAATCATCCACGATCAGGACTCTGTCCGCATCGGAAAGATATCTGCGGGATACCGTGATATCATAGTCGTTTCCATACGTAAACGAATGGACTCTGGATGTATATGTATCCGTGCCGATATTCAGCGAACGCGCCTTTTTGGCAAATACGACCGGTACCTGAAAGACCCGGGCAGCCGCACAGCCGATGGCAATGCCGGATGCTTCGATCGTCAGGACCTTGGTGATGCCGGCATCTTTGAACAGCCGGTAGAGTTCATTGCCGATTTCATCCAGCAGCTGTACATCGATCTGATGATTCAGGAAGCTGTCGACTTTCAGTATTTCCGTTCCGATCACCCGTCCGTCGCGGCGGATCCTTTCTTCCAGCAGTTTCATCTGTCTGTCTCCTTTTCTGCCTGAAGCCCGTAGAGCTTTGTATATTTATCTTCGAGATAATCAATATAGTAATTCACATCAAACGGTTCGCCGCAGACCATGTTCATGATCTCATCTGCGTTATAGCGGCATCCGTACTGATGGATATGTTCCTTCAGCCAGCTGACGCATGCATCGAATCTGCCGCTGCGCAGGGCTTCATCGACATCGATGTCCTGACGCATTTTCGCTGTGAACTGGGCCGAGAATGCACTGCCCAGGGCATAGGTCGGGAAATAGCCGAAGCTGCCGTCAGACCAGTGCACATCCTGCAGGATGCCGTCTCTGTCATTCGGCACATCCACGCCGAGATATTCCTTGTACATCTTCTTCCATGTCTCATTGAGGCCTTCGGTCGGAATCGTTCCGTTGAACAGTCCCTTCTCGATTTCATAGCGGATCAGAATATGCATCGGATATGTCAGTTCATCTGCTTCAGTCCGGATCAGGGAAGGACGGCTGACATTCAGCATCCGTACGAATTCCCCGAGCGTCACCCCGCCGAGCTGGTCCGGGAAGTATTTCTGCAGGACCGGATAATTGTACTGCCAGAACGCTTCGGTACGGCCCAGATAGTTTTCAAACAGACGCGACTGCGATTCATGCATACCCGAAGAAATGCCTTCGGAGAGGATCATGCCGTCATAGCGGTCATCGACATCGTGTTCATAGGTCGCATGGCCGACTTCATGCACGGTGGAAAGAATGGCTGAAGCGACGTTGTTTTCCAGATATTTGGTCGTCGTCCGGCAGTCATTCTCGCATGTCCAGGACGTGAACGGATGTTCCGTCTCATTCTGGTAGCCCCAGGACGGATCAAAGCACAGATATGTCAGCAGCTCATCCATGAATTTCTTCTGGGCATCGATATCGTAGTGCTGAAAGAGAGCGCTGTCATCGATCTGCTGTGCTTCTGTTACCTTTCTGATCAGCGGTACCAGCCGTTCTTTGAGTGCATTGAAGAAACGGTCGTATTTCTCCTGGGTCATGCCCGGTTCGAAATCATCGAGCATCCGGTCATACAGGGAAAGATCACCGGTCCGGTAGCCGTACAGTTTTTTCTGGGTTTCGATCACCTGTTTCAGATACGGCTCGAAAACGGAATAGTCATCTTCCGTCTTGGCTTTGAGCCATGCGTCATAGGAACGGTTTGCCAGTTCCCTTGCGGCGACGTATTCTTCCTTGGAAATGCACATCGTCTTCATCGCTTCTTCATAATACAGCTGCATGCCTCTGCGCACATCCGCATCGACGGACGGATCATCTTTCATTTCCTTCAGCAGACTGATCATTTCCGGATCGTTCTGGATACTGAACAGTTCCCCGGCGAGATATGCAGTCCGGCTGTCGCGGTATGCGGAGCCTGCCGGCGGTGCAACCGTCAGCTTGTCAATTCCGATGACGGCAAGTGCCATCTGATAGGCTGAGCGTCTGAACAGCCAGTCTTCATACTTCTGCAGTTTTTCTTCTTTTGTCATGGTCTAACCTTCCGTATTTCTGAATATTTGCAGTGCTTCCGCAACACTGTCTATGGCGTAATCGGCTCTGCTTTGGAGCTCTGCCGGTGATTTTCTGAATGTAAAGGAAATATCGCTTGCCTGCAGCAGCGGCAGATCGTTGAATGAATCGCCGATGCCGCCCGTCCTGTCTGCCTGCAGGATCCGCTTCGCCTCCGCCATGCCGGTTCCCTTGGATACCCCGTCCGCAACTATATCAATATAATCGATATTCTGATAAGCGCTGAGACTGCCTGCGTACTGCGCATTGATCTGCTTTGTCAGTACAGATGCCTTTTCCGCATTGCCTGCGAATACCGATACCGCTGTCACTTCCGTATCCGGCAGACTGTCTGGATCTTTCAGCAGGATGGAACGGGTGCTGCTCATCCGTTCTTCATTGAACACATACATATGCTGTGCATCGCTGACGCTGATGGCATAATCCCTGTACAGCGCTCTGCATAAGGTCAGCAGCGGCTGATAGGCAATCGTACGCTGATACAGCGTCTTCCACGTACCGTCATAACGGCTGATCAGGGCCCCGGTCGATGCGACGGCAAAGTCCGGCTGAATACCGGGATCGAGGCACTCCAGCATCCAGAACAGCGGCCGTCCGGTACAGATGCCGAAAAGCCCGCCTTCATTCTGAAAACTGCGGACTGCTTCAATATCCTCAGGCCGGAAATACGGTCTTTGCCCGTCATAGATGCGCAGGGTTCCGTCAAAATCGCTCGCAAATATGTCCATACCCGAACATTATACAGAAAAATGCCGCTTCTTCACAGAAAGAATCCGGCGGCATACAGAAGAAAAAAGACAGATGCTCAGATCTGTCCTTCGCGGATCGCTTCCATCGCCTGCAGCAGATCGGGATAGATTCCTGCGGCGATTTCTTTCATTTCGTCATCCGGCTGCGACATATCCGGAATCATGACGGTCCGGCATCCGGCTCTGTATCCGGCCCTGACGCCGTTGAACGCATCTTCAAAGACATAGCATTCCGACGGATCGAGTCCGAGTTCTTCCGCTGCTTTGAGGAAAATATCCGGAGCCGGTTTTCCGTACGGTACGGACTGGCCGCTGACGACCGCTGAAATATAATTTTCGGTATCCGTCATCCGGAGATTGGAGCGGATCTGCTGCGGTGTACTGCTTGAAGCAACGGCTATTTTCACGCCGTTTTCCTGGAAAAACGCAAGGATCTCATGCACGCCCGGCTTTTCCGGAACGAACGATTCCAGATCTTTATGGACTCTGCCGACACAGTCCTTTGCGATCGGTGCACCGTCTTCCACATGATAGAAACGCTCGATGACGCTGTTCATCAGTGCGCCGCTTGTGCCGCAGATGCTGAACTTGAATTCGGGGTCAAGTTCGATTCCCATTTCCGCTGCGATCAGGTTCCAGTTTTTCTGCCAGATCGCCTCTGTGTCGAACATCAGTCCGTCCATATCAAAGATTGCACCCTTCAGCATATTGTTCCTCCTGTCAATGTTAATCTTATTGTACAGAATTCTGTGTTTTGGAGTATGATTTATTTAATTAAAGGATTGCAAAAATAATCAGAAGGAGGATCCTATCATGTTACGTATCGGAATGCTGACGAGCGGCGGTGACTGTCAGGCACTGAATGCCGCAATGCGCGGTGTTTACAAATCCATTATGGAGAACGCAAAGGAACCGGTTGAATTCTACGGTTTTCTGGATGGCTACAAAGGTCTGATGTACAGCCGTTTCCGGCTTCTGACAGCAGGTGATTTCAAAGGTCTGATGACACAGGGCGGTACCTTCCTCGGCACCAGCCGGGTTCCGTTCAAGACAATTCATGAACCCGATGAAGAAGGCCATGACAAAGTCGCGATGATGAAACAGACATACTACAAGCTGCAGCTTGACTGCCTTGTCATGCTGGGCGGCAACGGCTCCCATAAGACAGCAAATCTTCTCAGTGAAGAAGGCCTCAATGTCGTTACCCTGCCGAAGACCATTGACAATGACCTGTGGGGAACAGATATGACATTCGGTTTCCAGACAGCGGTCGATATCGCTACCCGGGCAATCGATGAAATCCATACAACTGCTTTCTCCCACGGCCGTGTATTCATCATTGAAGTCATGGGTCATAAAGTCGGCTGGCTGCCGCTGAATGCAGGCATGGCCGGCGGTGCGGATATCATCCTTCTGCCGGAAATCCCGTATGATATCAACAAAGTCATCGAATGTATCGAAGAAAGAGATGCCCGCGGCGACCGCTTCTCGATCATCGCTGTCGCAGAAGGCGCAATCTCCAAGAAAGATGCAAAGCTTTCCAAGAAAGAATACAAGAAAAAGCTCGCCAAGTCGGAATTCCCTTCTGTATCCTATGAAATCGCAGCAGAGATCCAGAAAGCTACCGGACGCGAAGTGCGTGTCACCGTACCGGGCCACACACAGCGCGGCGGACAGCCCTGCCCGTATGACCGTGTATTCGCATCGAGACTCGGTGCGGAAGCAGGCAAGCTGATCCTGAAGAAGCAGTACGGATTCATGGTCGGCTACAAGAACCGTGAAATGGTCAAGGTTCCGCTCAAGGAAGTTGCCGGAAGACTCAAGACGATCGATCCGAATGCAGAGATCATCAAGGAAGCAAAGATGCTCGGCATCTGCTTCGGCGACTGACAGCAATCATCATAAAGCAGGGCCCGGCCCTGCTTTTTCTTCTGCCCTGAAAAAAAAAGAGAGAAGATCGCTCTTCCCTCTTCCATACTATTTAGCGTGTTCAGCCAGATATTTTTTGATCTGCTCTTTCACATCCGCTTTGCACGGCTTGCATTTATCAACGGTGCAGCTTCCTTCGACAAGCGCAGAAGCCATGCCTGCGCAGCCCGGATTTCCGCAGCCGCCGCAGTTGTATCCCGGCAGCATCGCCAGAACATCTTCGACTCTTGTATCAGGCGCAACATAGAATTTCTTGCCGGCAATGCCGAGGAACAGACCGATCAGCGCACCGATCACCAGCATCATAGCTACTGCTTTAATTATCGCCATTATTCTCCTCTTTTCTTTCCGTCAGGGCACTGCGCAGTGCGCAGTCTCTGATTCCGCAGGCACTGCAGTCAGGCTTCAGTTCTTCGCAGCCTTCCGGTACCGGCGTTTTTTTATTGGCTGTATAGAGCCATGCATTCAGCCCGACCAGGGCAAATGCGATGGCAGCTCCCAAAAGCGCATTCATTTTTTATACCAGTCCGGACAGAGATGTGAAGGCAATTGCCATGATCGCCGCAATGATAAATGCGATCGGATTTCCGGCAAACGCTTTCGGTACGTCATTTCCCTGCAGACGTTCGCGGATCGTAGCGAAGATGACGAGCATCAGCATGAATCCGGCCGGTACTGCGATGGAATTGACAATGGTCTCAATCAGATTGTATTTCTGGGTAATGTTGTCCATTGCCACATAGAGCACTGCGCAGTTGGTGGTGATCAGCGGCAGGTAGATACCCAGCTGCTTGTACAGCGTCGGGGAATGCTTCTTGATGATCATGTCCGTCAGCTGTACGAATGCGGCGATCAGCAGAATGAATGTGATCAGTTCCATGTATTCCAGTTCCAGCGGTACCAGAACCAGATAATACAGCGCATAGGACAGAAGCGAAGCGCCGAAGATGACGAAGATGACCGCGATGCCCATGCCGAAGGCATTGGAGGTTCTGGTCGATACGCCCATGAACGGACACATGCCGAGGAACTTCGAGAGAATGATATTGTTGATCAGCATTGCGCTCAGAAACAATGTAAACAGATTCATTACTTCGCCTCCTTGTTATTGATTGCGGCGACGGCAGCTGCCAGGCACGCAAATGTCAGGAATGCGCCGACCTGCGATGTCATCAGCGGCAGCGTGAATGTTTCCGGAATGATCCGCAGCGAGAATACATTGGCTCCCGTAAACGGATTGTCCCAGGTGATCATGCCGGTGCCGAGCAGCTGACGGATCAGCGAGATTGCCAGCAGTGAGACCGTATAGCTCAGTCCCATATTCAGACCGTCCTTGGCAGAAGGTCCGATCGGGTTCATGGAAGCGAACGCTTCCGCTCTGCCCAGGATAATGCAGTTGACGACGATCAGGTCGAGGAACGCACCCAGCGAACTGAACAGCGTCGGGGCAAATGCATGCACGACCATGGATACGACTGTAACCAGAGACGCGATGATGACGATATAGACCGGAATATGGATATCTTCCGGAGTGATATTGCGGACGCAGGAAACAAGGATATTCGAGAGGACAAGGACGATCGTTACACAGACACCCATGCCGATTGCGTTGTTGATGGATGTGGAAATCGCAAGGGTCGAACAGATGCCGAGATACAGTCCGAATACCGGATTTTCCTTCAGCAGCTTGGACATGAAGACGGATTTCTTTTCTTTATTTTCGCTCATGACTGCCTCCCTTATTTCACTGCATCGAAGACTTTGTATGCAGCTTCGATGCCGGTCTTGACAGCGGTCGATGTCAGTGTCGCGCCGGTCAGCAGCGGCACATCATCGCCGGCATTCAGCGAAGTGACCTTACTGATGTAGTCATCTTCGAACGCCCGGCTGCCGATACCGTTTGTTTCACCGTGTTCAAGCACCATATATCCGGCGACTCTGCCGTCATCGGCAATGCCGGTCATAAACGTAAATCCGTTGGAGTTGTATCCGACCGCATGGATCTTGAATACAACACCCTGGTCTTTCGCTCTGTATACAGACTGGATCAGTCCGCTTTCATCTGTGAAATCCTTGATTTCTTCATAGGACGTACCCGGGAACATGATTTCAAGATTCGCTTTGACTTCAGCCAGTTCCGCTTCCTTGATTATCGGATCGGTAATGGAATTGACTACGGAGAGAACCAGACCGCAGATGGCGCACATGATACCGAGAAGAACTGCCTTGTATGCAGAAGAATCTTTGTCAAAATTTTTCATTGTCTGCACCTCCTCAGTTTCCGGCCGCAGCCTTCAGGGCTTCCGCTGCCATTGCCTTGAAAGAATCAGCGGTCATCGTTGCGCCGCCTGTTTCATTGATTGCCGACTGCAGCGTTGCGCCGACGTACGCACCCAGTTTTTCCGCACTGTTGAGATCATCGCCGACATTGTCGCCGTCATCGGCGAATGTCGTGATTTCCATTGCCGTGATCTTTCCTTCTTTCAGATCGACAGTGATCTCTGCCTCATTGGTTCCGGCATATCCCTTTGCGGAACATGCATAGACCGCGGTACTGCCGTCATTGGATGATTCCGTGCACTTCTGGGAAAGGCTGAATGCCTCATTGCCGATCGTACCGGCCGAAGCAGCTGAACCGCCTTCGGGAATCTCATCCGCTCCCGCTGCTTCCAGCGCAGCTCTGACCATTGCCTTGAAGGAACCGGTCGTCTTGGTTGCGCCGCTGAGATTGTCGATGGACGAATCCAGGGATGCGCCGATATACCGTTCCAGCTTATCCGCATCCGCCGCATCATCGCCGACATCGTCACCGTCATCCGCAAATACCGTGATTTCGATATCCGTGACCGTTCCCTTTGCCGTATCGACAGTTACCTTTGCTTCATTGGTTCCGCCGCTGAAGCCGGTTGCCTTGCAGGCGTATACCGTGATATCGCCGTCCGTGCTTTCGGCAGTGCATTCACCGTGGTAGCCCTTCAGTTTTTCTTCTGACAGAGGCGGTTTTGCCGGGGCTGCAGCTTCCTGTCCGGTTGCCATGAGCAGTGCCTTCTGGACCATTGCCCGCAGTGCTTTCTTCGTCATTGTCGCCGGCGTAGCTGCACTTGCGTCATCGACATTGCCTTCCAGGGTAACGCCCTTATATGCCTTCAGCGCTTCCTCTGTCACTGCCGCATCGCCGATGCCTTCGGTGTCATTGAATTCCGTGACCTTGACCGATACGATTTCATTCTTCTTCAGATCGACTGTGACATCCGCCTTGTTTGTTCCTTCAAAGCCGAATGCCTCGCAGGCGTATACTGCTGTCTTGCCGTCATTGGAAGACTCTGTGCAGGCTGCCTTGGCAGAACTGAGATCTTCTTCCTGCAGAGCACCCAGCGGTGTCACTTCTGCAGAACCGCCCGCAGGTGCTGCCGGAGCAGGTTCCTTTCCTTCGATCGTCAGACCGACGGCCATGCATACCGCCACTGCGAATGCACTGGAGATGATGACCTTGCGGCGGATGATTCCCGCGTTCTTGATCTGGTTGCCGTCGACCAGTTTGTCGATTGCCGGTGTCAGCATATTCATCAGCAGGATCGAGAAGAGAACGCCGTCGGGAAGATTGGACTTCCAGCGCAGGATCAGGGTCAATGCGGCACAGCCGAACGCGAAGATCATGCGTCCGGGAATCGTGATCGGTGTCGTGACCGGGTCGGTCATCATGAATACCGCACCGAACAGAACGCCGCCGCCGAGAATATTGAATACCGCATACCAGATGCCGGCGCCTTTGATCAGGCCGACGATCAGGGACATGCAGAATACGGAAATCAGATAGAATACCGACAGATGCCAGTCGATATCTTTCTTCCACAGCATATATGCGCCGCAGAGCAGAAGCAGAGCCGCGCAGCTGCCGCCGATGACACTGGGGTACTGGCCCAGGAACATATTTCCGAGGCCGCCGAACTGCTGGACGAATTCGCCGAATTTATCCGAGCTCATGATCCAGCCGTAACTGTCCATCGCCGCCATCGGGGTCGCACCGGTATAGACATCCGCTGTGACCTGGGCCGCTTTATGCGCCGCAAAGCTGTTCATGATGATGGCTTCGCCGAACGCCGCCGGATTGAAGATGTTCTGTCCGAAGCCGCCGAATACCAGCTTGCCGAACACGATGCAGATGGCAGTCGCGACTGCCAGTGCGTAATAGGTTACATCCAGGCGCGTGATCAGGGTCAGGATCAGCGCTGTCACCCATCCGAATGAATGGCGCAGATCCTTGACGATGTCCTTGCTGCCCATGATCTTGAAATAGACCGCCTCTGTTGCCAGAGCCGCAATCACGGATACCGCGCTCATCAGCACGACCCGCAGGCCGTAGCTGAAGCCGAATGCCGTTCCGTGGTAGACTGCCGAGAAGAGAACGACCGCGCACAGACAGATCGTCAGGTCCCTCATGATGCCGATCGTTGAGCGCTCTGTCCGGTAGTTCGGCGAAGGCTTGAATACGAATTTCATTATTTCTTCGCCTCCTTTGCTCTGTTGGCCTGTCTGGTCCTGACAAAGTTCTTGCCTCTGCGTACCAGTTCCGTCACATTGAGCTTGGAGCGGCAGACATAGGTGCACATGCCGCATTCAACGCAGTCCAGGACAGACAGTTTCATCAGTTCTTCTTCATCGAAGATCGCCGCGGTCATGGCAATACGGATCGGCTGCAGTCCGGAAGGACATGTTTCCGTGCAGCGTCCGCAGCGCAGGCACTTGACTTCTTCGGGTTCTTTATTGATCAGCACCGTCAGGCCGTTATTGGGCGGGGCAATGACAAACTGATCATTGGGAATCGTGCGTCCCATCATCGGTCCGCCGGCGATCATCAGGACTTCTTCCGTTCCCTCTGTATAGCCGCCGCAGGCATCGATGATCTCATGTGCCTTCGTTCCGACCGGAACCAGGACATTCTGGGGATTTTTGACCGCATCGCCGGATACTGTCACGTACTTATGCGTGATCGGGTGTCCGTTGTCGATTGCATTGCCCAGGGCGATTGCCGTGGAAGCGTTGTTCAGAATGCATCCCGCTTCGATCGGCAGCTTGTCATAGCGCTTCTTTGTCAGCTGATATACGAGCGTTCTTTCCCAGCCCATCGGATACATATCGGGAACCGTACGGATCTCGATCGGTGTTCCGGCAAATGCCTTCTGCAGTTCGGCGATCTGATGCTTTTTATCTTCCTTGATTGCGACACAGCCCTTCTCTGCCTTGCTGAGCTTGAAAAGCGCAAGTGTTCCGGTTCTGAGCAGATCCATGTTTTCTTCAATATTCTTATAATCTGCCGTCAGATACGGTTCGCATTCAACCGCGTTCACAATAAAAAGACTGACGTTCTCCGGCTTCAGATACTTCACATAGGTCGGAAAGCCGGCACCGCCAAGACCCAGCATGCCTGCATTTTTCACGAATTCAAGCAGTTCCTCCCAGGATGCCTTTTCATAATCAAACGGCTCAAATGCGCGGACCTCCGTATGTTTATGATCATTCTGTATACGCAGATGATCAGCCGGTGTCAGACCGGATGTCATGAATTTTTCGATTCCTGTAACGGTTCCGCTGACAGGCGAAAAAAGCGGCAAATAAAAATGATCATTTCTTTCCGCAATCTTTGTACCGACTTTGACTTCATCACCGACATTGACACAGGGCTTGCAGGGAGCGTTTCCGTTTACCAGCGGTATCCAGACAACATCCGGATCAATTGTCTTGAGTACCGGTTTCTCCTTGGTCAGGCCTTTATGTCCGTTCAGGTGATGTTTCATCGGTCCTGTTAACAATGACATATTCGAATACCTTCCTTTGTTCTACTATTTGAAATTATATCATTGAATACAGTGTTTTCATTGCAATTTGCAAAACAACTCATGCTATACTAAGTTCCGCTATGAAAAAAAGAGGAATTTTAAAAATATCCGCTGCCGCAGTACTGCTGTGGGGATGCACAGCTGCCCCGGCAGAGGAACAGAAAGAACTGATCAAATACTCCAACCTGTCGTATGATGCAGGGTTCGATACCGTCTATGCCTATACCGAATACGGCACCGATGAGGAAGCGATGAAGGAAAACTTCGAAACCGGCACCGGCATGTTCTCGCAGTGCAATGCGCTGTTTGATATCTATAACAGCTATGAAGGCGTCAGCGGTCTCAAGGAGATCAATGACAATGCCGGCAAGGCACCTGTCGAAGTCGATCCGGTACTGATCGGGATGCTCAAAGAAGCGAAGAACTTCAGTGAACTCACGGACGGTGCCTTTGATATCACGATCGGCTCCATACTGAAAGTCTGGCACAATTACCGGGAAGAAGGCATTGAGGAAAACGCTGCCGGCAGACCGGGAAAGGTTCCTTCCATGGAGGAACTGCAGGAAGCAGCTGCCCATACCGGCTGGTCCCATGTCACGATCGATGAAGAAAAAAATACGGTGTACCTCGATGATCCGGAAATGTCTCTGGATGCCGGCGGCATCGCCAAGGGATATGCCGCGGAGATGATCGGTCAGGCTCTGGATGACAGGGTCAGCAGCTATGCCTCCATCAATGCCGGACGCAATATCCGGACCGTGCATACGAAGGCAGACGGCAGCGACTGGCGGATCGGCATCGTCGATCCGGAAACCGGGTCATCGCTGCTGGTCATTTCGAAACCCGGCAGCTGTTCGTTTGTCACCAGCGGCGACTATGAACGCTTCTATGAAGGCGAAGACGGCACCCGCTATCATCACATCATCGATCCTTCAACGCTGATGCCGGCTGCGTATTACCGCAGCGTTACGATCATCACCGAAGACAGTTCGGCCGCCGACTGTCTGAGCACTGCCCTGTTCTGTCTGAGCGTCGAAGAAGGCAGAGCAGTCCTGCAGAAATACGAACAGCAGAGCGGCCATACGGCAGATGCGGTATGGATCATGGCCAAAGATAAAACCCAGGATACTGAAGGAAAAGACACGGACCGCTACCATATTGCATATACAGAGGGTCTGGAAGGAAGGATCACATGGAGTTCATAACCGGCATCATTGCGGATACCTGTGAAGATGTCCTCAAGATCATTCCCTTCCTGTTCATCACCTATCTGTTTCTGGAATGGCTGGAACAGCAGACCGAACACCGCTTTGAAGCGGTTCTTGAAAAGCATCACCGCCTGGCTCCCTTCTTCGGAGCCCTGCTGGGACTGGTTCCCTCCTGCGGTCTTTCCGGGGCAGCCGGAAGCCTGTTTGCGACCGGCGTAATCGGTACGGGAACACTGGCGGCGGTATATCTGTCGACCAGCGACGAGATGCTTGCCATCATGGTTTCTTCCCATGCGTCCCCTTCTGTCTGGCTGCCGGTCCTGGCTGTGAAATTCGTCATTGCCGTGATTGCCGGCTATCTCATATCGTTCCTGCTGAAATCAAGACCGGTGGATGTGGATGCCTTCTGCGACCGTGAACATGACGATCACAGCCACGGCATTCTCTATTCGGCGCTGATGCATACGTTCCAGATCTCCGGCTGGCTGCTGCTGATCACCCTGCTGCTCAACGGCCTGGTTGAACTCATCGGCATGGATGCCCTGCAGACATTTGTTTCTTCGCATCAGAATGCATCGATCCCGGTCTGTGCCCTCGTCGGCATGATTCCGAGCTGTGCATCTTCGATCCTGCTGTCGCAGATGTATCTGGACGGGATGATCCCGTTTGCGTCGGTGACCGCCGGACTGCTGGCCAATGCCGGCACCGGCATGCTCGTCCTGTTCCGGGTCAATCCTGATATGAAAGAAAACTTCCGGGTGCTCGGATGTGTCTGGCTGGCATCGCTTGCCGGCGGACTGATCCTGGCACTCCTCGGCTTATAGCAAATCAAAAGAGACCGCAAGGTCTCTTTACTGTCTACAGGCCGTAGATCCGGCTGTATTTCTGTTTCAGATAATCCGTGTAGTACTTTGCCGTAAACGGCTCACCGGTCGCCTTTTCGACGATTTCATCGGCGGTGTACAGGGCTCCGTACTGATGGACATGTTCCTTCAGCCAGGCCATGATCTCCGCAAACCGGTTCTGGCGCAGCAGTGCATCCGGGTCGATATCCCGGCACATCGCCGCATAGAACTGGGCAGCCCGGGCAGAGCCGAGGGCATAGGTCGGGAAATAGCCGAAATAGGCATACGGCCAGTGCATATCCTGCAGGATGCCGGCTTCATCGTCGGGCACATCGACACCCAGGTATTCTTTATATTTCCTGTTCCAGAGTTTATTCAGGGTCCGGATATCCGCATGACTGTCAAAGATTTCCTTTTCGATTTCATAGCGGATCATGATATGGAGCGGATAGGTCAGTTCATCAGCTTCTGTCCGGATCAAAGAAGGCTGCACGGCATTCATGCCCTGCCAGAATGTCTCCAGACTGATATCCTGCAGATTCTCCGGGAACATTTTCTGCAGACCCGGATAGTTGGCCTGCCAGAATGCCAGGGAACGGCCGAGATGGTTCTCGCACAGCCGCGACTGCGATTCATGCAGACCGGCACTGATTGCTTCGGCAAGGATGGTTCCGTCATAGGCGCTGTTCACATTGTGGCCGAACCATGCATGTCCGCCTTCGTGCACCGAAGAAAGAACCGCTGCCGCACCGTCGTAAGGACGGTATTTTGTCGTAAAGCGGATATCGCCGGAACATACGCAGGTCGTCAGCGGATGTTCGGATTCCGACAGTTTGCCCCAGTCGGCTGTAAAGCCGATATACTGCAGGATATCCTGCATGTATATGCGCTGCCTGTCCGGATCATACGGTTTCTTCAGGAAATCCGTCCGTACCTGCGGGCGCTGTGCGATCTCTTTGATCAGCGGCACCAGTTCATTCCGGACTTCCGCAAAGAATGCATCATATTTTTCCCGGTTCCAGCCCTCTTCGTTTTCTTCCAGCAGATAATCGAAGAGATTCTCTCCGCATGCTCTTTTTTCCGAAAGGGCCCGGAAGGCATTGACCAGTTTTTCCAGATACGGTGCATATCCGGCATAGTTCTTTTCTTTTTTATATTTCAGCCAGGCCTGTTCGGATTCGGCAAGCGCCCGTCTGTAGGCACCGTACTCCGCCGCCGGAATGTTCAGGCTCCGGCCAAGGCTCCGGGCATGGAGCTGCAGCTTTCTGCGCATTTCATGATCGAGATCCTCTTCCTTCAGAAGTCTGCTGATCAGGGCATAGATATCCGGATCATTCTGAATCCTGAATGCTTCTTCTGCGAAAACCGACTGCCATTCATTGCGGGCGGCACTGCCGGAAGCCGGCGGCAGGGCATTGGCATCCAGCCCCATCATGATCTCCGCATAGCGGTATGCGGCTGTTTTCTTTTCCCACTGTTCAAACCGGCTGATCATTTCCTGTTTATTCATCGCTGTCCTCATTTCTGTTTTTCACGCTGCTGTTTCTTCCAGGCGTCGATCCGTTCTTTGTGTTCTTTCACCCGTTTTTCCACACCCTGTTCGGAAGGAATGTAATACTGTCTGTCTTTCAGGGAATCCGGCAGACACTGCATGGCCGTGATATGTCCTTCGTAATCATGGGCATACATATAGTCTTTTCCGTAGCCGAGTTCTTCCATGAGTTTTGTCGGTGCGTTGCGGATCTGCAGAGGCACCGGTTCATCGAGCATGTTTCTCGCATCTTCCGCCGCTGCCATATAAGCCGTTTCCAGGGAATTGGATTTCGGGGCAAGCGCACAGAATACGACGGCATGGGTGAGATGGACACTGCATTCCGGCATGCCGATGAAGTGGCAGGCCTGATAGGCAGCTACGGCAATTTCCAGGGCTCTGCTGTCAGCCATGCCGACATCTTCCGAGGCAAACCGGACAACTCTGCGGGCGACATACAGCGGATCTTCTCCTGCCTCCAGCATTCTTGCCAGCCAGTAGACGGCCGCATCCGCATCGCTGTTGCGCATCGACTTGTGCAGAGCACTGATCAGGTTATAGTGCTCTTCCCCTTTTTTGTCGTAGAGCAGCGATCTGCCCTGGATGCACTGTTCGATGATATCTTTTGTGACGGTGCTGTGGACGGCATCTCCCTGTCCGTTCATGACTGCCAGTTCCAGCGTATTCAGAGCGGTGCGGGCATCGCCGTTGGCATAGACTGCGATCAGATCGATCAGGGAATCATCGATTTCCACCTCCCAGCTGCCGAATCCTCTGGGATCTTTCAGTGCCCGTTTCAGAAGCTCTGTGATATCTTCCTGGGTCAGCGGCTGCATGACAAATACCTTGCAGCGGGAAAGAAGAGCGTTGTTGATCTCAAAAGATGGATTTTCCGTTGTTGCGCCGATCAGGATAATACTGCCGCGTTCGACATACGGCAGAAAGGCATCCTGCTGGGCTTTGTTGAAGCGGTGGATCTCATCGACAAAGACGATCGTCTTCTCGCCCATAGCCCGGGCCTGCTCGGCCTTGTTCATGACTTCCTTGATTTCTCTGATTCCTGATGTCACGGCAGAGAAATTGATAAAATTCGATTCTGTGCATCTGGCAATGATCTTTGCCAGCGTTGTTTTGCCGACACCGGGAGGCCCCCAGAAGATCATCGACTGTACTTCATCACGGTCGATCATCCGGCGGAGTATTTTATCTTCAGCCAGCAGATGTTTCTGTCCGGCATATTCTTCCAGTGTTTCCGGACGCATCCGGTCGGCAAGAGGACCGCTGACCGCGCGGTCGTCAAACAATGATCCCTGTTCCATAAACTGTGTTCCTTTCGCCGAAAATATTGTAGCATGCAAATTTTAAAAAAAGATATTGTCATCGTTTTACATGTATGCTATTATCTTTAAGCACGATGTGGCGCGTTGGTGAAGCGGCTTAACACACCGCCCTTTCACGGCGGCATTCACGGGTTCGAATCCCGTACGCGTCATTTTTTGCTTTAGGGGCATCGTACAATGGTAGTACATCGGTCTCCAAAACCGCTGATGGGAGTTCGATTCTCTCTGCCCCTGCCTGTAAACTTCCGGTATAACACGGAAGTTTTTTTTGTGTCTTCAGAGAAGACAATACCGGCACATATTCAGGCACTGATTTCAGACGAAGCGTAATTCTCTGCATAACAGCCGTGTCCGCACGGCTTTTCTTCTGACCCGGTGACGGGAAGTATTTCGGTTGTCCGGGTGCTCAAAATACACTACGATATGCGTATGAAGCGGAATCAGACAATCGATGTACTGAAACTTGTTTTTTCATTTACGGTCATCGGCATTCATGTCACCCTGTTCAAGGACATGAATCTTTTTCTGCACCGGACACTGACCCAGGGACTGTTCCGGATCAGCGTTCCCTTCTTTTTCATTGTCTCCGGCTGTTTCTATGCGAGGCGCATGCATGATCCGGATGCTTCGAAGAAATACTATCTGTCCGTACTGAAGACCTATGCCGTATTTGAAGCCATTGATGTGCTGATTCTCGGCGTCACTGCCCATGGCAATGTTTTCAATATTCTATGGATGGCACTGACGACCGGCATGAACCATATCTACTGGTATATGGTTTCCCTTCTTCTGACCATTCCCCTGTGCACACCGCTATGGAAAAGAAAGAAAACAGGTATTCTGCTTGTCATCGGTACAATTCTGTATCTGACAGCGATGAGCGGCGACAGCTATTCCTTTCTCTTTGCGGACACACCGTTCAGCCGGATCATCGCCATGCATCAGTCTGTTTTCCGCTGGCCTCAGGCCGGTCTGATGGAATCGGTGCTGTTTATGACCATCGGTGTATGCCTGTATCAGAAACCAGGCCGCCTGCCTCATCCGGAAGCGGGACTGCTGCTCTGTCTGGTTCTTCTGATTGCCGAAGCCAATGTGACACAGCTGATGGGCGCTGCCGATGCCAACTGTTATCTCATGATGCCGCTGACTGCCGTTTTCCTTTTTGAAACCGCCGAAAAGCATCCTTCCTGTTCTCTGTACCGTCCCTGCTTCCGCGATCTGAGTCTGTATATCTATATGACCCAGATTTATTTCAACTGGATGGGCCAGTCACTCGGTCTGCCTTCCCTGTTCGGTTTTGTCATTTCTTCTGTTCTTTCCTGCATTCTTTCTCTGCTGATCATCCGTTTCCGTACAGAACGGCACAAATTGACATGAGCGCGATTCTGTATTAGCATTTCATGGCACAGAAACTGTATACGTCCGGTAAAAATCAGCAGTGCATGCACTGTTTTTTGTTTACAGAATGGTATACTTGCATCAGAACAGAAAGGTATTTGTTATGAAAGCTCCCGTCAGAACAAGTTTATCTGACTTTATAAAGACAACGATGGGCTCGCAGTTCGTCATTCCGGTATACCAGAGAAACTATACCTGGAACCCGGAACGCGAAACCGCCCGCTTTATGAATGATCTTCAGGACCTGCTGGACAGGAAAAAGACCAATCATTTTCTCGGCATCATTATCTATATGGAATCCAAGATCTCGGCGATGTTCCAGCAGCTGCAGATCGTGGACGGCCAGCAGAGACTGACGACCACCTTCATCTTTCTTCTTGCCCTGAAACACGCAGCCGAAGCCGCCAAAGACAGAGCTGTTGCCGGCATGATCGATGATTACTACCTGTACAACCGGCATACGGACAGACTCGCGAAACTGCGTCTGAAGCCGGCGGTCTCCACCGATGATGTCTATGCCCGTCTGGTGTACGGATCGGCGCATGATCTTTCCCGGAAAGAAAAAGAATCCGGTGTCTACCGGAATTATGACTATATCTGCCGGCGCATCCGGGAGATGCTGAAAAAGCATTCCCTGCTGGAGATCCTCGACTGTCTTTCGGGAATGGATATTCTTGCCTTCCCGCTGCTGGATACGGACAATGCCCAGCAGATCTTCGAATCGATCAACAGCACCGGTGCACCGCTGACATCCGCCGATCTGATCCGGAACTATGTCCTGATGAATCATACCGATGAAGAACAGGAACGCCTGTACGAAATGTACTGGGAACCGCTCGAGGAACAGTATCCGGAATCCCGGAAGCTGGAGGAATTCTTCCGTTTCTATCTGGCTGTCAAAACATTCGATCTGCTCAACCGCAGAGATGTCTATGAAGGATTCAAGGCATTCTGGAACCAGGATCCGGCGGATTCCGAAACAAAGCTGCGCCAGATCAACCGCTACTGCCGCTATTACCATGATATTTATGAAGGACCGGCTGAAGATAAAGAAGTAGAGGAAGCACTGCGCGACTTCCGCCGCAGCGATTCCCGGATGCCGGCTCCGTTCCTGATGGAAATGATGAACCTGCTGGAAAACGGCCAGATCAATAACAAGACGATGGTCGCCGAGATCCGGCTGATCGATTCCTACCTGATGCGCAGAGCCCTGTGCGGCAATGACACAAGCGCCTTGAGCCGCTACTTCCCTACCCTGCTGCGTTCGGTCATGACCGCCTGCCGGAAGAATCCGAAACAGGATATCCTGTCTCTGACAAAGATCAACCTGATCACCTACAACAAGGGCAAATCCCTGGCCATGCCTACGGATGACCAGCTCCGCACCCAGCTCAGGGAAATCAATGCCTATTCGCTGATGTGCATCCGTCCGGTGCTGGAGAGAATCGAGCATTTCGGCGCAACCGCCGCTGTCGATACCTCTGCACTGAACATCGAGCACATCATGCCACAAAATCCGAACAAATGGTGGAAACAGAACTCCGGCACGAAAGACGAAGATGAATATACATTCTATGCCAATCTGATCGGCAATCTGACGCTGTGCGCGGAATATGACAACAGCCACATGGGCAATGAGGACTTTGCCTTCAAGAAGAGCATTCTTTCCAAAACCCTGCATATCCGCATGAATACGGATATTCTGAAGCAGAAGAAATGGAATAAAGACCAGATCCTGAAGCGCTGCGATGCACTGGCTGCACAGATTATCCGCATCTATCCGTATAACGGCGCAAACGCAGTCCGGAAAGAACCGCAGCCGGCAGTGATCGTGGATGAGGAAATCTACTCCCTCAGTGCTCCGACCGTCAGTGCCAGAGCGATCCGCCACAGCGACAGCGATGTCGAAGTACTGGCCGGATCAGTCATGAAAGAATACGGCGCCCGGGAAATGAAAACGATGCGCAGCCTGTATCTGGATCTTGATGACAGAGGCATCTTCCATACCATCGACGGCGGCCGCATCCAGTTTACCCAGAGCTGGCACTTCAAAGACCTCAATACCGCTGCCCAGTTCCTGATGCACAGAGGCGGAGACAACCGGGAAGCCTGGAAAAAAGAAACTGCCTCCGTTAAGGAAACTGCGGAACAGCCTGCAGAACCAAAAAAGAAAAGCAGAAATACCGGAAAAGTACGCCGGGAAGTACGGAAAATCAAAGGAAAGAAAAAGAAGACGGCCGCAGCCTGAGAACTGCGGTTTTCTTTTCGAATTCAGTACGAAAACATCGTATGTTCAGAAAACGTTCACAATCGGCCTGTATTCTGAAAGCACATCCAGTAAAGAGGATGTGAAAGCGAGGAAAACATGAACAGGAAACAGATGAAATACAGTACAGCCTTCCTGGCATCCGTGCTCTGTCTCAGCCTTGCCGGCTGCAGCACAGCTGCCGCAGAGAATACGGAAACAGAAACCGCAGTACAGGAAACAGAAACAGACACAAAAACAGAAACAGATACAAAAACAGATACAAAAACGGAAACAGTCACCTATGAAGCTGTAACAACTACGGCGAATACGACTTCTGACGGTGCCATTGACGCATCCGATCTGTTTACGGAACGCGATCTGCAGCAGACAGCAGATCTTACAGACGCCGTCTATTACACCGTTTCCGACGGTCAGGATATCTCGATCACGGAAGAAGGCGTCTATGTCCTCCAGGGCAGTGCAAAAGATGTTACGGTCACGGTTGAAGCAGATGATACGGCAAAAGTACAGATCGTTCTGGACGGTGTATCCATCACCAATACAGACTTCCCCTGCATCTATGTCAAATCCGCGGATAAGGTATTTGTGACATCCGCATCTTCAGACAATACACTGGCGGTCACCGGTACATTCACCGCTGACGGCGATACAAATACAGACGCAGCGATCTTCTCCAGATCCGATCTTGTCCTCAACGGAACCGGTACGCTGAATATCTCTTCCACAGACAACGGCATCTCCTGCAAGGATGATCTCAAGATCACCGGCGGCACACTGAATATCACATGTACATCCGACGCAGTCGAAGCAAATGATTCGATCCGGATCGCCGACGGAAATATCACGATCAATACACAGAATGACGGTCTGAAAGCGGAATATGATGAAGATGACAGTGTCGGCTATATCTATATCTGCGGCGGAACCCTGAATATCGATGCGGGCGATGACGCAGTCCATGCCACAACGATCCTGCAGATCGATGACGGTACACTGAAGATCAGCGCAGCTGAAGGCCTCGAGGCGACCATCGTTCAGATCAACGGCGGCGATATCGATATCAGTGCTTCTGATGACGGCATCAATGCGGCGAACAAGTCCTCTGCGTATTCTGCTTCTCTTGAAATCAACGGCGGAAATCTGACAGTCGCAATGGGCGCCGGCGATACAGATGCACTGGATTCCAACGGCAGCCTGTTCATCAACGGCGGAACGATCAATATCAGTGCCCAGTTCGCATTCGACTATGACGGTCAGGGTGCTCTCAACGGCGGCACGGTGATTGTCAACGGCAGCCAGATCACACAGCTCTCCAATTCCATGATGATGGGCGGAGGCATGATGGAAGGCGGTATGCCGGGTCAGATGAACGGTAATGGCTTTCCGGGCGGCGGCATGATGGGCGGCCCGCATGGCGGACACTGATTCTGCAGAAGCTTCAGAAGACCGGGAATAACCGGTCTTTTTTCCGTTGATCCGAAAAAAAACAATGTGCACAGCACACATTGTCTTCCGTTATTCTTTCTGTGACAGAATCCTTTCCATATCCCGGATATGATCCGTCAGACTCTCATTGATCCATGTATCGTGCAGCGGACGGCTGCCGGATGAAGCAGCTGAACCCTGCAGCGCAATAACCAGCTGATACTCGCGGGTGAACCAGGGCTTATCAAGGTATTCCGCATTCTCCGGCAGGACGACGGCCAGTTCAAATGCTCTGTTCAGAAGTTCTTCGGTTTTTTCGTCACCCATCAGTTCGATTGCATATGTGCTCATGATCATACCTCCGTATATTCTGATTGTATATGATTCCGGCGCTGTCTGCAGTAAGATCATTCATCTTCCCGCAGTGCATACCAGCGCGTATATGCCCGGAATGCGGACGGCAGTGCTTTATCAGCGATTTCTGCGCGGCTGACAAGAATACAGCCGTCTTTGAGTTTAGCCCCTTCGGCAATTCTGATTTCATAGGCTTTCATATGCCATTCCAGATGCGTGAATACATGCACGGAATCAGGCAGCGGACGGATCCGCAGCGGCGTCATTCCCATTTTCTCTGCTTCTGCCAGTGCATCTTTCGCTTCCAGATCTTCATCAATACCGATAAATTCATATAATCCTGCCAGCAGTCCCTTTTCCGGACGTCTGCGGATCATGAATTTTTCCCCTTCCCGGATCACCAGCAGGGTCCGGCGGATGATCTTTCTCTGTTTCAGCGGACTGCGGTACGGGATCTGTGAGACGGTGCCCTGCTGCAGGGCAAGGCAGCTTTCATTCCAGGGGCAGGTGCTGCAGTGCGGTTTTGCGGGCAGACAGAGCGTCTCGCCCAGTTCCATCATTCCCTGATTGAAACTGCTGCAGCTCACATGGGCAGAGGCATAGACCTCTGACAGTGTATCCGTGATATGCTTTTTCGTTTCTTCACTGCGGATATCTTCACGGACCGCAAAGACTCTGGCAAGGACGCGCAGTACATTTCCGTCAACCGCAGGCACCGGGATGGAAAATGCAATCGAAGCGATGGCACCGGCAGTATAGGGACCGATCCCAGGCAGTTTTTTCAGAAGTGCATAGTCTTCCGGCAGTCTGCCGCCGAAGTTCTCCGTCAGAACCTCTGCGCATTTCTTGAGATTCCGTGCCCGCGAATAATAGCCGAGCCCCTCCCACAGACGCATCAGCCGGTCATCATCGCAGCGGGCAAGAGCTGCGGTATCCGGCAGTTCCCGGATGAACGCTTCGTATTTCGGTATAACGGCTTCGATCCGCGTCTGCTGCAGCATGATTTCGCTGATCCAGACATGATACGGATTGCCGGTATCCCGCCAGGGCAGACTTCTTCTGTTTTTCTCATACCAGTCGGTCAGCTGCTCTGCCTGTTTTTCTGTCAGTTTTTCCTGCATGGTTCCTCCCTGAAAGAAAGCGCGGACAGTGTCCGCACTTTCCGGTTATGTAAGTTTCTGTATCCTGCTCAGAAGAAGGATATGCCGTATGTATTGACGATGGCATCGACCTTGACGCCGGCTTTGCACAGCGGGCATTCAGGTGCCTGTCTGCTCTGGTAGTCATCCAGGATGCCTTCCGCCTGGAAGACGGAGGAAACCGGATAGCCGAGACATTCATCGACCGATGCGAAGATCGCGCATACACCGGCCGGAATGCCGCCGTAATAGCGGATCGCTTCGATGCCGCCCTGCACCGTATAGCCGGTCGTTACCGATGCGGCCAGGACCAGAACATGTTTTCCGGTGATCATCATCTTGGTATTGTCGCGGAAGATCAGCTGGCTGCCGGTCGTATGCTCAGGCGTTACCACATAAACCGTATTGTGCTGATTGATATTAGAATAGCCCAGTCTGGTCAGTTCGCTGGCCATGCAGGCTCCAACCACTTCCGTACCGTCCAGGCACAGGATCGTATCAATGATCGTTGAAGTCTTGTATTTGTTGGCCAAGAGTCTGGCAGCTTCCTTTGCCTCGGAAAGACGGTGCTTTGTCATTGTCAGATCAACATAATAATTGATATGGCTGTGACTTGTCGCAAAATGTCCTTTGATGAAGCGAAGCTTCAGTGAACCTTTCGGGTTCGGGTACTCCATAAGTTTCTTCTGCATGATGTATGATATCTCCTTAAAAAAAGTATAATCAGCCATTCATCTGGCTCTAAGAAAATTTTAGCCGAACAGAGCGCAATTCGCAACCATCACGCAGAAAACCTCCGGCTGGAAGAATACTGGTGCATACAGATAAAACCATGTCATAATAGCGGTAACGAGGTACAGGAAAATGGAAACGGAGCAGACCAGAGAAATTGTAATCGACGGAACATTCTTCAGCAATTTTGACGAATTCTTTGCGCTGATGGAACTGCTGCTCAGCGACGGACAGAGCACAAGCATTCCATCCCTGGAAAACCTGCAGGCACTTCTGGAAACGCAGAAAGACCGGGTGATCCTGCTGGTGTGGGAAAATGCGGACCTCTCCCGCATCACCTTTGACACAAATGCGGCAGCGGAATACAGGAAAAAACATCCGGAAAGCACATGCTCAGCGGATGCATCGCTCTATGAAATGATCATGAACGTTCTCAATGACCGCAGCCGCGGATACCGGTGCGAAGTGAATGCGGTCGACGGACTGCGCATGGCAGAATATGACTTTCAGGTTTCCTCCTTATCCGGAACATATGCGGTCAGTGAGATCACAGAAGCCGATATCGATGAGACTGCAGCTCTGTACCGGGAGAATACGGAGTATTTTGAAAGCCTGGACATTGTCCCGGACAGGGATACAGTCATCGCGGACATGGCCCGGTATCCGGAAGGCAGCGATCCGGCAAACCGGCATTTTGTCATCTTCCGCGATCCGGATGTCATTGCGGCAGCGGATATCATCCTGCACTGGCCGCGGCAGGATGCGGTATGCATCGATCTGATCATCCTTTCGAAGGAACTGCAGGGATTCAGCTACGGCTCGGAGATCCTGCGCGATATGCTGGATGCGTTTGCGGCCTGCGGATTCATGTGGGTACAGGCCGGATTCGATCCTCAGAATACAGCCGCCGCGAAATTCTTCAAGCGCAACTGGTTTGTCGATCTGCCGGCCGAAACCCGGCAGTCGGACGGAAAGAAATACCGGCAGATGATCAGAGGTCTGCAGTAATATAAAAAGGCGTACGGTTCTGCCATACGCCTTTCTTATGCTCTGCTATTTGTTTTTGCGGATGATTTTGATTGCATCCTTGACGGCATTGGCGGCAATCTTCGCACCGCGCTTGGCGGCATAAGCACCGACATAGCCGAACTTATCTTCGCATCTGACCATCTTCGATGCGTCCGGCAGATCTCTTGAAAGATGGATTGCGTCGAATTCGCATCTTGTCGTACACAGACCGCAACCGATGCAGCGGTTGAGATCGACGACGGTGCGTCCGCAGGACAGACATCTGCCTGCTTCTTTTCTGACCTGTTCCTCCGTGAACGGAAGTCTTGTGTCAGAGAAGGATTTCCGCGGATCTGCAGCAGTATGGCCCGGTACCTGACGGCCGGCATTGTCATAGCCGTGAACGACGATTTCATCCTTGTTAAGCTCGATGAATTCGCGCAGATCTCTGGCAATTGTCAAAGACTGACCGGCATGGACGGATCTGTGCATGGATTCGCATCCCTTTCTGCCGTCCGCAATTGCGTCGATTGCAAACTTCGCACCATGGGCGATATCGCCGCCGGCGAAGATATCCGGCTCTGCCGTCTGGAATGTGATGGCATCATGTCTGACCGTACCGTTCGGATTCAGCTCGACTGCTGTATCCTTGAGCAGATTGCCCCAGACAGCGGACTGGCCGATTGCCATCAGCACATTCTGCGCATTGACGGTAATGGTTTCGTTTTCATCATATTCCGGTGCGAATCTGTGGTTTTCATCATAGACTCTGGTGCACTTCTTGAATACGATGGCTTCTGCTTTTCCGTCTTTGACAATGATTTCCTTCGGACCCCAGCCGTTCAGGATCTCAATGCCTTCCTGCTTCGCTTCTGCGACTTCGTCATCTGCCGCAGGCATTTCATCTGCGCCTTCCAGGCACAGCATCGTTACCTTTCCGTCCGTTGTCCGGATGGCTGTTCTTGCGACATCGACTGCGACATTGCCGCCGCCGACGACTACGACGTCGCCCTGCAGGCGGATGCTCTGGCCGAGACTGACTTTCTTCAGGAAGCTGACACCGGATTCAACGCCTTCCGCCTCTTCACCCGGGACACCTGCTTTTCTGCCGCCCTGCAGACCGATTGCCAGATAGAATGCCTTATAGCCCTGTTCTCTGAGCTGCGGGATGGTAACGTCTTTTCCGATTTCCACACCGGTTCTGAATTCGATGCCCATATCTTTGAGCACCTGGATCTCCGCTTCCAGAACATCTTTTTCCAGACGGAAATTCGGGATGCCCATTGTCAGCATTCCGCCGGGTTTCTCTTCTTTTTCAAAGACCGTGACATCATAGCCCTTTGTACGCAGATAGTAGGCAGCGCTCATGCCGGCCGGACCGGCACCGATGACTGCCATCTTGTAATCCGGACCCCACATCTTTCCTTCATCGTTTTCGCAGAGCGGAATATAGCGGTTTTCCGCTTTCAGTTCCTGGGCTGCGATGAATTTCTTGATTTCATCGATGGCGACCGGTGCGTCGACCATGCCTCTGGTGCAGGCATCTTCACAGCGGCGGTTGCAGATGGCACCGCAGACAGCCGGGAACGGATTGTCCTGCTTGATCAGTTTCAGTGCATCCATGTAGCGGCCTTCTTTGGCCATCTTGACATAACCCTGTACTGCCAGGTGGGCAGGACAAGCTGTCTTGCAGGGTGCGGTACCGCTGTCATAGCAGTTGATCTTCGCATCTTCACGGTAATGGATATTCCATTTTTCCGGTCCCCAGGGCCTGCCGTCCGGCAGTTCGGAGAGCGGATATTCGACTTCGCCGTTGATGGTGCAGAGTTTCTGTCCCAGCTTGGCAGCGCCGACCGGACAGACTTCCACGCACTTGCCGCAGGCCACGCATCTGGCCGCATCGACATGGGCCCGGTATGCGGATCTGGACATATTCGGTGTGTTATAGAGCTGCGATGTACGGATCGCGTTGCAGACGCCCGGTGCGCAGTTGCAGATGCCGACGATTTTGTTTTCGCCGTCGATATTCGTAATCTGATGGACGAAGCCGTGGCGCTCTGCCCTTTCGAAGATCTCCATTGCCTCTTCATAGGTGATATAGCGTCCCATACCGCGGTCTACGCAGTATTCCGCCATATCGCCGACACCGACGCAGAATTCACCGTTGATTTCGCCGGAGCCTTCGCCGCGCATTGTCTGCTGTTTGCGGCAGGTGCACTGTCCGACCGAGTACTTGTCATATTTGCTCAGCCAGTGCGACAGATGCTCCACCGATACAGATGTGCTTTCCTGCTCGATTGCCTTTTCGACCGGGATGACGTGCATGCCGACACCGTCGCCGCCGAGCGGGATCATCGGGGTGACGCCTTCCAGCGGCATCTGGGTCATCAGGTTGAAGAACGTTGCGATCTCCGGATGCTTTTCCGTCAGTTCATCGTTCATCATCATGAACTCGGCCGAGCCGGGAACGAAGATCGGGACATTGTACTGTTTGTGATGGTCTTCGTTTTCACGGTTCATTTCCAGAACGCCCACCCAGAGCAGATGATCGATCATCTTCTGGGTTTCCTCAACGGTCATATTGTTCATTTCCGCGAGCTGTTCCGTATCATACGCCGTACGCGTCTTTTTGAAGTTCAGCAGGAACTGTGCTTCTTCTTTGGTCAGGACTGCATCCAGGGCCCAGTATTCCGGATCATCGGTCTTCATGGTATTGGTGTATTTCACCAGATACCGGTCGGTGATCATCGTACCGAGTTTCAGGATCAGTTTTTCTTTTTCTTTATCCGGAGCAGTATAATCGGGCGCTTGGCGGAAATCCCTTTCATTGACCATCCGGTTGAGCTGGTCTTTCATATCGTATCCTCCTCCATTGCAATCAGAAGAATCTTCCGATCAGATCTCTGGACGCTGCGCAGGTGTCTTCCATATCGCCGAAACTGATGATCTCACCGGCATAATAGGTGTTCTGCTTTCCCTGCATCTCTTCCAGTCTGTCATACCATCCGGCTGCGTAGTCTTCCGGCGATACATGCGGGCAGTAGTATGTTTCCTGTTCATACAGGCGCTCTTTGACGCGGAAGCCGCACAGACGCATGTCATCGATCATGGCATTGATCGTATAATCATAATCCGCGTCTTTGGAACCCATATGGTTTCTCAGGGCATAGACGCAGCACGGGCAGTCAGCGCCGAGGTCTTCCCAGCGGTGATAATAGACCATTGCGTGACCGAGTCTTTCCGGTGTCATGTTATCGAAGATGTAGCCGCTGATCGTCGGTCCTTCGTTCTTTTCGAAGGTTGCGATGAAGTCGACATACTTCTCATGGATGATCTTCGAGAAGAGCTCTTTCTCTTCTTCTCTGGCATCGGCGTACTGCGCAAACCAGTCGAGCGGTGTCGTTACGATCAGCTTGTCGAATTCTTCGGTTCTTTCTCCGTCCGCATCTCTGATGGTGACCTTGATCTTTCCTTCTTCGCCTTCCGCCGGTCTTACAACTTTGACGACTTCGGTGTTCAGCTTTGCCGGATGGATCAGTTTCTTATTGGCTGCTTCATAGATCGACTGGGTTCCGTCTTTCCATGTCCAAAGACGCATATTCACGAATTCGATCGCCGTTGTCGTATCGAGATATTTCATGACATAGGCAGCCGGGATCTCATCGAAGTAGCCGTATCCGAAGGAGGTGTACGGTCCGATCCAGATCTTCATGACATCTTCGACACCGTTCAGTCTGCAGAATTCGCTGAACGGCAGAGCCAGATCTTTCAGATTCGGGTTGATGCCTTCGATCGGCAGCAGTGCGTCATCGATTCCCTTGGAGAGACCGCTGTATCTGCCCTGGGCAACTCCGCGGTGGCCGTAGCAGTCATAGCCTTTGTATTTGGTCTCCATGATTTCGACCAGTTTCTTCATCTGCTTCTTCAGCCGCAGCAGGTCTTTTGTCTTCTGCAGCGAAGGATTCTTCTTGACATCGAACGGATAGATTTCCTCACCGGCACTGTTGCGGTACATACGGCGCATATTCGGTCCGTCATAGTGGCCGACACCGCCGAATTTCTCGACTTCATGCACTGCGTGGTATGTGATCGCACCCATGATTGCACCGGTTTCGAAGCTTCTCTCCTCTCCGTTGACCATGATCTTCGGCGACCAGGATTTGCCTCCGACTTTATTGAGTTTTTCGTAGATCTGATAGTTTCTATATCCCTTGAACTGCAGATACATCGCAGCAGAAATACCTGCGGGTCCGCCTCCGATGATACAGACGCGCTCATCAATTTTTGACATATATGATATTCCTCCATTCCATCCAAAATTGAACACGTTCATGTTTATTTTATAACCGGATAATAGAGATTGTCATTGAATAAATTAAAGTTTTCACAAAAAAAGAAATATAAAAAAGACACGCACCGCAATGCGTGTCCTTCAGATCAGATTCTTACTCGCCCTTTTCCAGTGCAAGTGTTCTTGTGGTCAGATCGCAAACCTCTGACGGTCCGTAGTACTGGATCGCGCCCGGGTACGTATAAGCAGTTTCAACTGCCCATGCGTCTCTGTGCGCTTCGAAGTACTTAAACGGTTTGCCGTCGAGTTCGACCAGAGCCTTTCTGATGACCGGCTTGTCTTCGCCGTGTCTTCTTTCCATGTTCATCATCTTGGTGATCGGCATGCCTCCGGCAACCCATTCATCCGCCGGCTTGGACAGGTTGGAAATCTTGGACAGATATCCGTTGTATCCGTACTGGATCAGCATGAATGCGTTGTATCCGAGGGAATAGCAGTAGTCCGCATCGAAGTTGGACGGGAATGCACATCTTCCTTCATAGCCGAAGAAATGATGCAGAGCGCTGAACTTGCCCTTGTATGTGCCGGCTGCCTTTCTCTCGTCGAGCTTGGCCTTGACCAGTGCCGAGAACAGCTTTTCGGATTCGATCAGAGATACCTGAACGTTGCCGTGCGGGTCTCTTTCGAGGAACAGCTGCTGCTGGATCGTCTGCGGCAGAATTGCGAAGACTGCCATGGATTCCTTTGTCAGGCCCTTTTCGATGAATGCATACTTATCAGCCCAGGTAGGCAGTGCATTGAATTCTTCTGCCTTTGCGCCGGCCAGCAGTTCATTGATTTCAGCGATCAGTGTCTTGAATTCCGGAACGAATTCGACAACGCCTTCCGGGATGATGGCAACACCGAAGTTCATGCCGTTGTCCGCTCTCTTGTTTACCGCGTCTGCGATATAGTCGGCGATCTGCGACAGGGACATCTTCTTCGCTTCGACTTCTTCCGAGATCAGGCAGATGTTCGGCTGTGTCTCCAGTGCGCATTCCAGTGCGACATGGGAAGCGGAACGGCCCATGACCTTGACGAAGTGCCAGTATTTCTTTGCCGAGTTGGCATCTCTTTCGATATTGCCGATGACTTCGCTGTATGTCTTTGTAGCGGTGTCAAATCCGAATGAGCATTCGATATCTTCATTCTTCAGGTCGCCGTCAATTGTCTTCGGGCATCCGATGACCTGTACGCCGGTGTTGTGAGCTGCGAAGTATTCAGCCAGAACAGCAGCGTTTGTATTGGAGTCATCGCCGCCGATGATGACGATTGCCGTAATGCCGTGCTTCTTGCAGACTTCTGCCGCAACTGCGAACTGCTCTTCTGTCTCCAGCTTTGTTCTGCCGGAACCGATAATGTCAAATCCGCCGGTGTTTCTGAACGCATTGATATATTCATCGTCGAAGATGAGATAGTCATCGTCCAGCAGTCCGCTCGGACCGTTCTTGAAACCGTACAGAACGTTTTCGCTGTTGGTTGCTTTCAGTGCATCATACAGACCGGTAACGACATTATGTCCGCCCGGAGCCTGACCGCCGGAAAGAATGACGCCGACGACCTGCTTCTTTGTCTCAGATGTGTTCTGGCCCTTGGCAAAAGTGATTTCCTTCTTGCCGTATGTATTTGGGAACAGTTCCTTGATTTTTTCCTGATCCGCAACGCTCTGCGTTTCTTCGCCTTCGCATACGCAGATCTCGGCAATACCGTTTCTCAGCATTCCCGGAAGTTTCGGTTCATACTGCAGACGAGCCTTCTGAAGTGGTGAAATATTCATTTTGTTTACTCCTTTTTTCTACTATAAAAATGCTAAATCATTTACGCTTCAAAGTAAATAGTTTCGTGCCTTTTGTCCCCTGCCGCCCGGATATGAAAAAAGCCATACCGCATGGATATGGCAATGTTTTCAAGCAATCAGGACCGGGCATCCTGCAGCAGTTTCTTGATACTGCTGATCTTGACGCACAGGCTGAATACTTCCATGGCACTGCAGAGATCTGCCAGGCTCGGGAAGGTCGGCGCAATACGGATATTGGAATCATTGGGATCCTTTCCGTACGGCCATGTCGCACCGGCCGGGGTCAGGACGACACCTGCTTTTTTCGCTCTGGAGACGACGTCTTTCGCGCATCCCGGCATCGTATCGAACATGATGAAGTATCCGCCCAGCGGCTTTGTCCATGTGCCGATGTTCAGACCGCCCAGTTCTGTTTCCAGGATTTCCTCGACCGCTTCGAATTTCGGCCGGATGATGTCCGCATGTTTCCGCATATGCTCGACCATGCCGTGAATATCACCGAAGAAGCGGACATGGCGCAGCTGGTTGACCTTGTCGTGACCGATCGTCTGATGGCGCAGATGATTGAGCAGATCATCCATGTTGTTGGGGCTGGTCGCCACTGCGGCGATGCCGCTGCCCGGGAATGTGATCTTCGATGTCGAAGAGAATTTATAGACAAGATCCGGATTGCCGGCCCGTTTGCATTCCGCCAGGATCTCGATCAGATAGTCCTGTCTGTCATCATACAGATGATGCATGCCGTAGGCATTGTCCCAGAAGATGCGGAAGTCCGCTGCCGCCGGCTTGAGTCTTGCAAAGCGGCGGACGGTCTCATCGGAATAGGAATAGCCCTGGGGATTGGAGTATTTCGGAACACACCAGATACCCTTGATCGATGCGTCTTCACTGACCATTCTTTCCACCGTTTCCATATCCGGTCCGCTTTCGCTCATGGCGACCGGGATCATCTTGATGCCGAAGTATTCGGTAATCGAGAAATGCCTGTCATAGCCCGGCACCGGACAGAGGAATTTGATTTCCGGCAGTCTGCACCAGGGTGTATTTCCCATGATGCCGTGTGTATATGCCCGGCTGATGACATCGAACATGACATTCAGCGAGGAGTTGCCGTAGATGATGATATCCTTGGGATTGTTTTCCATCATATCGCCGATCAGTTCACGGGCTTCGATGATGCCGTTGAGCTGACCGTAGTTGCGGCAGTCGGTGCCGTCTTCGCAGGTCAGGTCGCTGGAGGAATCCAGGACATCCATCATACGCATGGAAAGATCGAGCTGTTCCTGGCAGGGCTTGCCCCGGCTCATATCCAGACGCATGCCGAGGGCCTGCACCTTTTTATATTTTGCCTTGAGCGCAGCAAGTTCTTCTGTCAGTTCTTCCGGAGTCATTTCTGTATAGGGCTTCATAAACATTCAATCCTTTCTGTGTCAGGCATATGCCTTCAAGTCATTAAAATAATACACTGTATTTTATCATCTGCGGTCTGTGAATCAACCCTGTTTTCCACACAATCCGCCCCGGCTGTGACAATTCTTTTTCCGGTGATGCCTTCTCATTCCCCGTCCGGCAGGAAATACTGTACGCTCATGTCTTCCAGACACAGCAGCGCCAGTTTGGAAGACGGTTCGTTATAGGCCAGTCCGCAGTCGATATCCATCCAGTCATTCCCTTCGCTCTGCACATATTCGCCGCCGAAGTGCTGGCAGGCTGTATGTCCGACAACTGTCGTATAGCCTTCGATATGGGTCGGATATCTGCCCCAGATAAAATCGCTCTTCCAGTCATACAGAAACGGATATACAGGGTCGCGCAGAACATCCATATCCATGTCTTTCAGCTGCGCGGAATCAAAGTCTTTGGGAACGGCAGCGTGCACGAGGATGAACTTCCGGTTTTCCGGTTCAACGATCTTCAGGACCGGTCTATGCTGCAGATATGCGATGATGCGCTGCTGTTCTTCTTCGCTTTCTTCCAGGAATGCTTCCCAGGTGACGATGCCGTAGTTGCGGATCAGCCAGCGTACCGCTACGTCATTGACGATATCCTGCGGCAGGATATCCGCATTCTGCTGGCAGATGCAGTGCTGCAGAAACATCAGGTCATGATTTCCGATGAGCATTTCACAGCGGGGATCATCCATCAGGATCTGCAGTGCCCGCATGCCGTCCGGTCCCTTGTCCACCGCATCGCCGATCATAAACAGACGGTCATCTGCGTCCAGGGTATCCAGTGCTTTTTTCAATACGCCGGCATGTGCATGCACATCCGAGCATACATAGTTCTTTTTCATTTTTTCTCCATTCTTCCGAATATGTTACCATGATTGCAGAAGATATGGAGAAAAGAACAATGAACAGAGAATGGTCACTTGAAAAACTCTACCGCGGATATGACGATCCGAAGTTTGCGGAAGACGAAAAAGCCGTCGATGAAATGCTGAAAGAATATGAGGCACTCGCTGCTGATCTTTCCGGCGATCCGAAAGAAATCCTGGTCAAGGCAGTCCGGCTCAACCGCGATCTGACCCTGAAGGCAGATACCCTGTTTTCCTTCGCCCAGCTGAATCAGTCCGTCAATACATCCGACGCTGCCGCAACCGCAGTCATCGGCCGTCTTTCCAGAAAGCTCTCGGCCGCAGCCGCGCCGCGTACGGCACTGGTGCAGTACATTTCTTCCCTGGAAGATCTGCAGTCCGTCATCGACAGCGATCCGCTTCTGAAGGAACATGAATTCTTCCTGCAGAACATCCAGGAAGACGCAAAGTATACCCTTTCGCCGGAAGTCGAAAAGGCGATCAGCCTGTACGAGATCAGCGGTTCTTCGGCCTGGAGCGATCTGCAGGGATTTCTGACCTCCACGGTACCGGTCGAATACAACGGTCAGACGACGAATCTGTCCGACATCCGCAACAAGGCATACGATCCCGATCCGGCAGTGCGGAAATCCGCCTATGAAGCGGAACTGAAGGCATATGACAGAATCAAAGACGGTATTGCCTTTGCGCTGAATTCCATCAAGATGGAAGTCATCAGCCACTGCCAGCTGCGCGGCTATGAATCGCCTCTGGATGAAACGCTGAAGAATGCCCATATGAAACGGGAAACCCTCGATGCGCTGATGGGTGCGATCGAAGAATATCTGCCGAAATTCTGGGAATACATGAAAGCCAAGGGAAGACTGCTGGGCTATGAAAACGGTCTGCCCTTCTATGAAATGTTTGCCCCGCTGGAAGGCAATGATGCGGTATATACAGCCGAAGACGCAAAAGAATATCTGGTGAAGCTGTTCTCCGGCTTCGATGCGGAAGAAACGGAAATGATCGCCCGTGCCTTTGATGAAGCATGGATCGATTTCTATCCCCATGACGGCAAGGTCGGCGGTGCTTTCTGTGCTCCGGTCATGGCCCTGAAGGAAAGCCGGGTGCTGACCAACTTCGGCGGTACGCTGGGCGATGTCGTCACCCTGGCCCATGAACTCGGCCATGCATTCCATAACCACTGTCTGCGCGACAACAGCGTTCTCAACCAGGATGTATCGATGCCGGTTGCCGAAACCGCATCCACCTTTAACGAAGTCGTCGCAATGAACGCAGCCATCGCAGCGGAAAAAGATCCTGCCGCAAGAAGAGCGCTCATCGAGAGCCAGCTGATGGATGCCAACCAGATCATCTGCGACATCTATTCCAGATATCTCTTTGAAACCGCTGTATTTGAAAACAGGGAAAACGAATTCCTGTTTGCGGACAGACTCTGCGAACTGATGACGGAAGCACAGAAAAAGGCATACGGCGACGGTCTTGACCATACATACCTGCATCCTTACATGTGGGCCTGCAAGAGCCATTATTACAGCGGCCATCTGAGCTTCTACAACTTCCCCTATGCCTTCGGCGGTCTGTTCGCCAGAGGCCTTTATGCGAAGTATCTGCAGGACGGTCCTTCCTTTGTCCCGCTGTACAAGAAACTGCTGAAAGCAACCGGCACGACAACTGTTGAAGGAGCTGCTCTGGTTGCGGGCATCGATCTGACCGATATCAATTTCTGGAGAAGCTCGCTGCAGATCCTGGCCGATGAAATCGATGAATTCATCGGACTCTGCAAATAAAAAGAGCGCTGTACGGGAATCGGACCCGCGTATTCAGCTTGGGAAGCTGACATTCTGCCATTGAATTAACAGCGCATGGCTCATATATTTTACAACTGTTTCATGATTTAAACAATATTTGCAGAAAAGGTGTATGATAGACAGGACACCGGACCCGCGTTTCCAACCGTTGATAAAAGCGTCAGAGGTCCGGTGTCTTTCTTTATGCCCGAAAGAAAAAACAGCGCATTTACTGCGGCTGTTTCAGCGGTCTGATCCTTGTCAGCACCATCTGTGCGACAATGCCGGTCAGAATACCCATCGGGATCGATCCGAGCAGAAGATACGGCAGGATCGCAGCAATCCGCGGCTGCATGTAGAACAGCGCAACAACGATGACCTGTCCGACGGAATGGGATATGGAGCACATCACCGATGTAAACATCAGCGAGGATTTCATCCTGTCCATGATGATCAGCACCAGCGATGACAATGCGACACCGCCCAGTGAGATCCAGAAGGTGCTGGAGAAGATCATGCCTCTCATCAGCGTGGAAATGACGACGCGCATCGCGTTGACAATGATCATTTCCTTCGTACCGAGGATCTTGATCGTGACCAGGGCAACGATATTTGCCAGACCGACCCGCACCATGAAGAAGACCGGGCCGATATAGATGGATTCGATAATGCTCAGAACGATTGCCATGGCGGTAAACAGAGCCAGATATACAAACCGCCTTGTTTTCAGATTTCCCATGGTCATCCTCCGGTCATGTTCTGTGCTGTTTCCGCGTCGATGATCACCAGATCATTCGGCAGACAGATGATCGGCAGCAGCGCATCCGCTGACATCCAGCCCATGTTCTTGCATGTATAGTCATAGCAGTCAACATCTTTGACATGCCATTTTCTGTCTTTGACTTCAATATCCATATGTCCGACATTGCCATGGACAGTGTATTCCCCATCGACGCCCGAGTCGAAGTACAGCACGACTCTCGAGCTGCGGAACACGACTGCGATCCATTCCCCTTCCGGCTCCCAGTCCGGCAGAACGGCAGATGCATACGGGTCTTCACTGTCATCCGCATAGACATAGGGCTGATGATTTGTGCCTGTGCCTTCCGCTGTATTTTTCGGCAGTCTCATGATGAGAATTGCGGCCAATGACACAACCGCGATCACTGCCAGAAGTATCCATTCTTTCTTTTTCATAAGCGAGAATGATTATAGCATAAAACCGCACCATGAAAAGGAATACCCATCCGCATGCATGCGGAACGGCAAAGAAAACCGCATAGAATATCCGCGGTTTCATTTCAGTTCAGCATAGATTTCCGATACGGCAACCAGCACCGCCCTGCCCATGATGGAGATGCGCTTTTCATCCGTCAGCCTGCAGCGCAGAGTTCCGCCCCGCGCGGAAGCCTGGTATGCAAGGATTTCCTTTCGGCCGTATACATCTGCCCAGTAATCGGCGATCTGGCAGTGGGCAGAGCCGCAGACCGGGTCTTCTTCGATGCCGAGTTTGGGACAGAAGCTTCTCGATACGCAGTCGGTTTCCTTTCCCGGTGCCGTAGCGTTCTGGATCCTGCCGGGGAGCTTCTCCAGCCGTTTCGGATCCGGCGACATGGTCCGTACCTGTTCTTCGTTTTCAAATACACAGACCAGGTCCAGACCGAGTACTGCTTTCAGCGGTCTGACCCCGAAGGCTTTTTCCATATCCTCCGTCACCGGTATTTCCTGCAGTGCATACCGGGGCAGATCCATGGCATAATAGCCGTTTTCTTTCGTGATGGTCAGAATGCCGCTCATCGTGTTGAAGCGTACCGTATCCGTGCCCGGTTCAATATAATTCATGATGACAAAGGAAGATGCCAGAGTCGCATGTCCGCACAGTTCAACTTCCGCTGCCGGTGTGAACCAGCGCAGTCGGTACCCGTTTTCTTCTCTGACGATGAATGCCGTCTCGGAAAGATTGTTTTCCCTTGCCAGCAGCTTCATCGATTCTTCCGAAGGCCATGCGTCCATGACGCATACCGCAGCCGGATTTCCGGTAAACGGAGCATCCGCAAACGCATCGATAATATACTGTTTCATCGTCCTCTCAGTCTATCAATGAGAATTCCACCATCGTGAAATCCGCTTCCGTATAGGTACTGACATCGATCCGGAATCTGTCATCCGTATACTTCCGGCCGGTACCTGTACCCCTGCCGCCCATATAGGGAATATCATATTCTTCCGGCGTGCCGTAGATTTTTTCAAAAGCAGCGCAGCATTCATCAAACCCGATCAGTTCTGTATAGATGACGATCCGTTCGATCTCGTTTTTGTTTTCGATCCGGCCGACAGCGGTTTTCCCAAACAGTTTTCCGTCAAACGGAATATTCCATTCCGTGATGTATTTTTCATCGATCCCTGCATCTGCCGGTGTCCGGCCGAGCCATTCCAGCATTTCCATTGCGTCGCTGACGAACAGGCCGTCTGCCGGTTCGGTTTCCGGCGCATAGACATAGACATCGTCTTTTTCATAGCCCGGTACATAGTCTGCAGGTATCAGATCAAGATCATCCGTATGCGCAAATACCTTTGTGACCTGCATATCGTCTGCGCCGCCGTCTGTCAGTTCGATGCCGAATATCATCCGGACTTTGCTGCCATTGATGTTTTTCAGACGGTAATGGAGTTCCATGAAATCCACTGTCATTTCAGACGGTTCGATCACCCGGACCAGATTTTCCGCATTGCCTGCCGGTTTGAGAATATACGCCGTTTCCAGTGTGCTCTCTTCACCGGTATAGCGCAGCTGATCCTGCTCAAACTCCAGTTTGGCAGGTTCATCCGTCCTGATTTCTGTCCAGCTGCCTCTGAGGATTTCATCCATCAGGGTCCGGTTCAGCTTTTCTTCATCCGTGGCCGGCGGCGTCAGGGGCGGAATGAATCCTTCCGGGATATGGCGTTCATCTTCGTAATAGACAAAGACACGCTCCGGTTCTGCATCGGCGCTGTCCGTCTGATACAGCAGCGATACCGGCCAGGCTCCGACTTTCATTCTTCTGAACAGCATGGTTTCAAACGGAATGTCTCCGCCGCTGAACGTCAGCGTATTTTCCGCGGTGTATCCGCTCTCCGCCGCGCTGAAATCAGCCGTGCCTTCCTTTCCGTTTTCATCGGTCCATTTCACGGTGTCATTGGTAAACTGCAGGTGCCAGGGTGTATCCGTACCGATCTGTACCCAGTCGCCTTTGATGTTGTATGTGATAAAATCATATTCCATGCCGTCGCCGTCCATGATCTGTCCGGGATCGTCTGCCGTGCATCCGCACAGCATCGCCGCCCCAAATATCAATGAGAGAAATCTTTTCATACTTCTTCCTTTCACCTGCAGTAACTGATGCCTTCTGCCAGGATACGCATCTGCAGCATCGTCTGTTCCTCGGTGACAAGCGGCGGTGCGCCATGCATGACCGTTTCATACAATGCGTCATAATACAGACCGTAATCGCCCTTTTCCGAAGGAACGGTTTCTTCGTGTACGATGCCGTCTTTGATATATGTCAGGATCCCGTAGTCTTCCGGTCTGTCGATGCCGAAATCCGGATGTCCCTTGGGCAGATAGAAATGCTTGAGATCGGTTTCCTGGCGGTCCTTCTTCGCCTTGATGAACATGCCTTTCTTCCCGTATACGATGAAACTCGGCCGTTCCTTGATGCGGAAGTAGGAAGACTTGACCGATACCTTGAAAACGCCGTAGTACAGATCCAGATCGAAATAGTCATTCATTCTTCCTTCACCCAGGAGCTGGCGCACATCGTAATGAATATGATCCGGTTCTCCCAGCAGTGCGATGACCTGGTCCAGGGTATGGCAGCCGTGTCCGTACAGATAGGACATCACCGGATTGAATTCTTTCACCGATTCGGGAATTTCCGGCCGGTAGTAGTCGAAATGCATTTCCATTTCCAGCAGATCGCCGAGGATGCCGCTTTCGATGACTTTCTTCACGGTCAGGTAATCGCTGTCAAACCGGCGGTTCTGATAGCATTCAAGAAGCAGTCCCTTTTCCTTTGCCAGAGCAAAGAGTTCCTGTGCCTGTTCCGGTGTTTCACAGAACGGTTTTTCAACGACGCAGTTCTTCCCGGCTTCCAGCACCTGTTTTGCATATGCATAATGGACATTGTGCGGCAGTGAAAGAACGATCACATCGATTTCATCATCCGTCAGGAGCGCCTGCAGATCATCTGTATAACGGACGCCTTCAATACGCGGCCAGTCCTGCTTGTTCAGACTGCGGGCATAGACTGTTTTGATGCGCATCGTTTCCGGACGGGTGCAGATAAACGGGGCATGGTAGCGGTTGGCGGATTTGCCGTTGCCGATGATGCCGATATTCATGATTTTATTATCCATTGCTTTATACTCCTGTCTGTATTTTACCATACTGCTTTAACGGTAGTATAATGTTGGCTATGAAAACAGAAATCATCCCCCTGCAGGCAGAGACCGTGCAGAATCTGACAGAGCGCAGAGCGCCTGTGCATGTCTATCAGGAAATAGACTCAACGAATGAAAAAGGAAGACAGCTGATCATGGAAGGTGCCCCTTCCGGCACCCTGATCCTGGCAGAAAAACAGACAAAGGGACGGGGCAGACGGGGCCATTCCTTCTATTCCCCGGAAAGCGGTCTGTATTTTACCATGCTGTACCGGCCTGAAAACGAAGAAGCAGCCATTGCGAAAACAACCGTTGCGGCAGCCGTATCGCTGTGTGAAGCAGTCGAAAAAACCGCCGGCATCGCCTGCGGCATCAAATGGGTCAATGACCTCTACCTGAACGGGAAAAAGATCGCCGGGATCCTGTGCGAAGCACCCCGTGATATGCATGGGAATCTGCCCGGCATCATTATCGGCATCGGCATCAATGTATCACAGAAAGAATTCCCGGAAGAAATCCGGGATATCGCCGGCTCACTGAACCAGCCGGATCTCGACCGCAACGTTCTGGCCGCAGCCCTTGCCGACCGTCTCATGTACTGGCTTGAACGTCTCGATTCTGAAGAACTGACGGAGCGCTATAAAGCCTGGTCGGCGATCCTGGGAAAAGAAGTCTCCTTCATCATGGAGGAAAGAACCATCACCGGCATCGCCACAGACATCAATGCGGACGGCAATCTCATCGTGGAAGCAGACCGCACCTATACCCTGAGCTCCGGTGAAATATCCCTGACATCCTGGCAGTCCTGAGCGGCTGCTTTTTTACTTTCCAAAAGAAAAATCCGGATTTCTCCCAATGCTGGTAAGTTAAGGATTTGACAACAATAAATATGACCATTACGGAACTGACGAAAAGTGCATATAGCGCTGTTCGTCAGTTTTACTTATGA
>CADABS010000010.1 GCA_902786245.1 uncultured Erysipelotrichaceae bacterium | reverse complement strand
TGTGGCGGACCGCACATGCGCCTCTTGGCGCAGCCAGCAATATGAGGGCTAACAGCCCGTATTGTGAAAAACCACCAGCTTAGCTGGTGGATGATTATTATACCCGTAAAAAACAGAAACAGCCGCTGCCGGCTGTTTTCTGTATGCATTCAGAGTTTTCCGAGTTTCTCTTTCAGCTGCTCTGCTTCCTGAACGACTGTACTGTCATCGCAGTAGCCGATCAGTTCCTGCAGTTTATCAAGCAGTTCACCGCGCATTTCCAGAAGCGCTTCTTTCTTTGACTCCGGGCAATGATCCAGGAAACGGATCATCCGCAGGGCGGTCTCGGGATCTTCGAAATCAAGCATATTTTCAACCATATCGAATCCCGATTCAAAGAACATTTCTTCCAGCCGTCCGTACGCATCGCGGAAATGGCCGTAGGGAGGACCCTGGTCTTCCAGAACGGATATCTGTGCGATGTCATCTTCAAAAAACAGCCAGTTGCATATGTTCAGACATTCCTCATCTCTGCCGAGTTCATGAAAATTGTAATCTGCCGAGTCATGTCTGGCGAGTCCGTCGATGACATTGCCGAAGGAATCGATGATCCTGACATACTGCAGATCATATTGTTTCAGATCCATAATTCACCTTCTTCCGTATACGGATGCTTCTGTATTCATTATGTGCCATCAACGGAAGATAAGGCAAGAAAAGTTCAGAACCAGAGATAGTGCATGAATACGGGAATCTGTTTTTCCCAGTCCTCTTCGCAGTGCCTGCCGCCGTGCTGGAAGAAAAGATATGTATCCGCACCGCATGACTGCAGTTCCTTTTCGAACTTCCGCACCGACCTGGCTTCCCTTGTATCAAAGGCAGGATTGCCGTGATGGGCGGCCCTGCCGGCTTCGATTTCACCCCAGGACATATAGATGCGGGTATCCGGATGCAGGGAAACAGAATACAGGTCTCTGCGCAGGGAGGAAAGATTCCAGAAGATACCAGGCGATACGCAGGCTGCCTTCGAGAATACATCATTATGCCGGATCACGCCGTAAATGCTCATCAGTCCGCCCATGGAAGAGCCGCCGATGGCCGTCGCTTCACGGTGGCCGTATGTACGCAGATGCGAATCGATCCAGGGCTTGACGGAATGGATGATCCACTGGAATGTCTGCTCGCCGATGCCGGGGATTCTTCCCCGCTGCCATCGTTTATCATACGGACTGTATTCGCTGAGTCTCTGATTTCCTTCATGGGAACATTCCATGCCGACAATGATCATTTTCTTTTCCCAGCGTTCCATGAATGACGCAAAGCGCCAGGCTCTGCCGAAGGTTGCACAGTCATCATAGAAAAGATTGTGTCCGTCAAACATATACATGACCGGATAGCGCTCACCGCTGGTTTCATATTCATCCGGCAGCCAGATATGCAGCTGCCTGTTTCCGTCATTGGGCGGATAGTAAAAGTCCTGTCTGATTACCATAGTGTTCTCCGCAGTTATGATAAAACAATCCTCCGGCACAGACAAGAAAGCGGTCTGAACCGAAGCCGGAAATTCTTGTAATTTGTGAAATAAATATTATAATCGTAGAAGAAAGAAACTGAACATGTTCAGTTATCAGCTGTATATGCAATGGATTGTTTTTTTACGGGAGGAGGAAATATGGCAAGAGTAGCGAAGGGAACACGCGAGAAGATTCAGGCTGCAGTCAGAAAACAGCTGTTTGAGAGCGGCAATGATGCCTTTTCCATGCGGGCAATCGCTGCGGAAGCAGGTGTTTCCGCAGGTACGATCTACAATCACTTTCCGGATAAGGACGCATTGATCGCATCCATTATGATCGATGACTGGCATACGGCATTGAAGAAAATCGAAAGCTGCACAAAAGAAGCGATTAGTTTCACGGCCGGCATCCGGGAAATCTACAATGCGATCACTGAGTTTATCCGCATCTATGAAGGAATATGGAGAAACTACAGCAACAGCGGGAATTACATGAGCGTACACAACTGGCGCCACCGTGAACTGATCGGACAGATCCAGAGCCATGCCGTCACGCTGCTGCAGCGCTTTGCGCCGGGAAGCGAAGATACAAGCCGGCTGCTGAGTGAAATGATCATGATCGCCGCCACAAGAAAAGACATTACATGCGATGAACTTCTGCGTTTCTGCAGATACATCGCCGCATAGCTGACACGAAAGGAGAGTTTTATCATGTCGGATTTCAAAGATCTGCGGATCGTCGATAACTTCTATCAGACATCGCTGTTCTTTCCCATGCCTGTCGTACTGATCAGTACGCTGACAGATGATGGAAAGACAACCTGCGGACCGTATTCACTTGTTCAGCCGTTTTACATTGCCGGAAAAGACTACTACGCGATGATGCTGTGCTGCCGCAACTCAAGCAATACTGCACAGAATCTGATCAAGCACAAGAAATGCGTTCTCAACTTCCTGCCCGATGACAGGAAAACATTCAGGGAAACAGTGCGTCTGGGCTGGCCCGGTGATACGCCGGCGGAAAAGATGAAGGATTTCCGCTTCACCCTGGAAGAAGGGCTGATGGCCAGAGAGGATACGGACCATATCTATCCGAAAGTCATCAAAGAAGCATTCCAGGCGATGGAATGCACATGGATGGACAATCTGGAGAACTGCCAGGATACTCAGCCTCTGAAAGAAGGTGAAGATCACTATGAGCAGGATCATTACAACGATTTCAACGGGATTACATCTCCATACGGCGCCCATTTTGTCCTGCGGGTCGATAAGATCCTGATGAAGGAAAAATACTACAACGCAATCATCAACGGCGTTACGGCCAGGGACTTTCCGCCCTGTCCGGTCGACTACGGCTACCGCGATTCCAAAAACTTCTGGTATCACAAGCACAGGAGGATGATTCCGGAGCTTCTGCCGATGCGTCAGACAACGGTGCAGTCGGTGCGCTATGCGGCTGACCGGATCGATCCTTCCGTCCGTTTTACGGATGAAGCCTGCGCTATGATCGTCAATGTGCCGCGCATCTTCCTTCCTACGGTGCTGAAGGGATGCATCAAATGGGCAAAGGAAAACGGCGTGGATACGATCACGGAAAAAGAAATGCAGATCATCAACGACAAGCGGAACAAAGAAAAGAACAAAAAGTAATACAGGGGGAAAAGAAAATGAAAGTCATACTTGCAGGTGCCTTCGGGAAACTGGGCACCGATATTCTGAAGACACTGGTCAGAGAAGGACATGATGTACTGGCAGTGGACATGGCCGTCAGGGACATTGAAGGTATCGAAGGAAAATACGAAAAGAAGATCGTCGATGTCACAAAGCCGGATCAGGTCAGGGGAATCTGCGACGGCAGAGAAGCACTGATCACTACCGTCGGTCTGACAAGAGGCGGGGTCAATGTGACCAACTATGACATTGACTACCAGGGCAACCTGAATCTGCTGCAGGAAGCGAAAAGAGCAGGGGTCCGTTATTTCGATTATGTATCCGTTCTCAAGGCAGACGATCCCAGAGCGAAGAATATTCCGATGCTGGATGCCAAAGCCATGCTCGAAAAAGAACTGAAGAAGAGCGGTCTGCAGTATGTCATCTACCGGCCGACCGGCTATTTCTATGACATCGTCAAGGTGTTCAAGCCGATGATCGAAAAAGGCAAGGTCACGCTGCTCGGCAAGGATCAGGTTTCCTGCAACGTCATTGATACGACGGATCTGGCGGATTTCATCGTTGAGCATATGTGCGATGAAAACAAAACCTACAATATCGGCGGCACGGAAACCTATACCTATGAAGAAATCGCAAAGATGATGTTTGCGGTCAACGGCAAAGAGCCCAATATTTCCAGGGCACCGGTATGGCTGTTCGATGTTCTGGCATGGGTGCAGAAAGTCAGAAAGACCGGCAAAGAAGGTCTGATCCGGTTCTCCAAATGGACTCTGAGCGAATCGATGGTCGCAGATGTACACTACGGCAAGCTTTCCTTCAAAAAATACATCGAGGAAAACGGAAAGACCGGTGCCTGATATGGGATGGAATCTTCTCTGGATCGTATTTGCGTTCTGTCTGGCTGCCTGTGCGGTCGGATTCAGAAAATTCGTCTGGTTCATGTCGGTCGGATATGGCCTGGGCATTGCGGCAGGCGGCCTTGCGATCCTTCTCATCTTCCGCAGAAACCTGACATTTCTGTCTGTCTTCCAGTGCGCGGTGCTGATTTTCTACGGCCTCAGACTCGGCATCTTCCTGCTGAAAAGAGAACTGGGCTCCAAGAGCTACCGGGATGCGATGAAAGGCGTCGCCGACGCGACGGTTCCGCTGCCGGTGATGATCGTGATGTGGCTGTTCATGGGAGTGCTGTATACGATGCAGGTATCGCCTGTATTCTACCGCCTGTACAACGGCTGCACCGATACCTTTGTGCCGCTGTGCGGTACGCTGCTTGCACTGGCCGGTGCCGTGATCGAAGCATTGGCGGATGCCCAGAAAAGCGCCCAGAAAAAGAAAGATCCCTCCAAAGTCGCAATGGAAGGTCTGTTTAAGATCTGCCGCTGTCCGAATTACTTCGGCGAGCTGCTGATGTGGCTGGGTGTGTTCATCGGCGGCCTGAGCGCATACCGGGGAGCCGGCCAGTGGCTGATGGCAGTGATTGCGCTGATTGCGATATGCATTATCATGTTCGACGGGGCGAAGCGTCTGGAAACACGGCAGAAGAAGCGCTACGGCGACGATCCGGAATATAACGCCTACTGTGCGAAGACGCCGATCATCCTGCCGTTAGTGCCGATCTATCATCTGGCAAAGGAGAAAGACTGATGAGCGTTCCGATGGCGCTGATGGATCTTCTGCCGGTACTGCTGTTTACGGCAGCTTCGATGGTGCTCATGCATGATCTGTACCATATGATGTCCAAAGGCGCATTTGCACTGCTCTCGGCAGGACTGATCACCGTCTGCGCAGCCGGTTTCTACAAAGCACTGTGGAAGCTGCTGTATGCATTGAATATCTGCGATTTCACGGTTCTCAACAACGCTTTCTTTCCGATGCAGACGACCGGATTCATTCTGGCTGCCCTGGGCATGGCCGGACTGATGTTCTTTCATCAGAAAGCTGCATATGCCATCGTACCGGTATATGCATCGTCCATGCCGTTCGTCATTCTCATGGTCCTGGGCACGGCAGGTCTCTGGGGAAGTCTGGCAGATGTCGCACTGCGCATGAAAAAGAAGAAGACAGCATTGCTGTTTGCCTTCTCCTTTGCATGCATGATGGCAATGGGATACCTGTCTTCGCGCGACTTTACGGATCCGGCCATGAACTGGATCGGCGAAACGGTCAATACTGCCGGCATGCTTCTGTTTCTGGCCGGTGCAGTCTGTCTGCACAGAGGCGGAATGGAATCCTTTGAATGGAAATACAGAGCGGATCGATTATGATCTGCTCTTTTTTCTGACAGCGGCGTTACAATAATTGCATGGTGATTAAGGAGTTTTCAGTATGAAATATGCATTTATCAACGGCAGGATCCTGAACGGAAAAGAAGATATGTCCGTACAGGACAATAAAACCGTTTTCACGGACGGCGATACGATCATCGGCATTGCCGCCAGTTCCATCAGCACCGCCGGATTCAAAGCAATCGATCTGAACGGGAGATACATCATGCCCGGTCTGATCAATATGCATGTACATCTTGCCGGCAACGGAAAACCGCAGAAAAAGCAGAGAGACAATACAAAGCTGGTCAATATGCTGTTTTCCAATCCGGTATCCGCCCGGGCTGCCTATGAACTGGTTTCCCATTATGCAAAACTTGAACTGCTCAGCGGCGTCACGACGATCCGTACGGTCGGCGGTCTGCGCAATTACGATTCGCTGATCCGCGATGAGATCAATGCCGGAAAGAAGACGGGACCGCGGATCATCTGTTCCAATGAAGGCATTTCCGTTCCCGGCGGACATATGGCCGGTTCGGTTGCCGCTGCGGCTTCTTCCATCGATGAAGCAGTGCAGCTGGTACATAAGGCAAAGGAACAGAATGCCGATTTCGTCAAGCTCATGATCACCGGCGGCGTACTCGACGCAAAGGAAAAAGGCGTACCCGGTGAAGTCAAGATGGCACCGGAAATGGTCAGGGCGATCTGCGATGAAGCGCACCGCCTCGGACTGTATACCGCTGCCCATGTGGAATCGCCGCAGGGAGTGCGCATCGCTCTGGAAAACGGCGTCGATTCCATTGAACACGGCGCTAAGCCGGATGCGGAAACGATCCGCCTGTTCAAAGAAAAGAACGCCTTCCTGATCTGTACGCTCTCACCGGCACTGCCGTATGCAATGCTCGATCCGAAGCTGACAAATGCATCGGAAGTGGAACGCTATAACGGCAATATCGTATTTGAAGGCATCCGCGACTGTGCCATGGAAGCACTGAAGAATGATATCCCGGTGGGTCTGGGCAATGATGTCGGCTGCCCGTATGTATCGCAGTATGACTTCTGGCGCGAACTGGTTTACTTCACGAAATACTGCGGCGTATCCAATGCGTTTGCACTGCATACCGCTACCGAAGTCAATGCCCGTCTGGCCGGTCTGGAAAACATCACCGGAACGATCGAAGCCGGTAAGAAAGCCGAGATGATCGTGACGTCCGGAAACCCGCTGGAGGATCTTACAGCCCTGCGGAATGTGGAAATGGTCATCGCCCAAGGAAAGATTATCAATCATCCGAAGTATGCAAGACGGAAAGATGTCGATGCGGCACTGGATCCGTTTCTGCGCTGACAGAAAAAAAACAGTGGACAATTTCTGCTGTTGGAATATGATGACATAGTATTTCTTCTGAATGATCAAAGGGGGATCATATGATTGAAAAACTGTTCAAACTGAAAGAAAACGGAACCAATGTGAAAACGGAGATCATGGCCGGTGTAACGACATTCATGACCATGGTATACATTCTCGCACTGAACCCGTCCATTCTGTGCGCTGCACCGGGACTGGAAAATGCCGGCGGATCGATTCTTCTGGCAACCGCTGTCTCTTCTGCCATTGCCTGCTTCTGCATGGCCGCATTTGCCAACAAGCCGTTCTGTCTGTCGGCCGGACTCGGTCTGAATGCATACTTTGCCTATACGGTATGCATCGGCATGGGCTATTCCTGGCAGGTTGCGCTGACCGCGGTATTCGTCGAAGGCCTGATTTTCATTGTCATGTCTCTGACCAATGTGCGTGAAGCAATCTTCAATTCCATTCCCCGGCAGCTCAAGACGGCTGTATCCGTGGGTATCGGTTTCTTTATTACATTCATCGGTCTGCAGAATGCGCATGTCATCGTTGATTCATCAACGCTTGTCGGTCTGTATTCGCTGCGGGCATCGATCGAGAATCACATGTTCTTTACCGAAGGCATTACCGTTCTGCTCGCACTGGTCGGTGTTGTCATTACCGCATGGCTGCTGATCAGGGGCGTTAAGGGCTATATGCTGTATGGAATTCTGATCACCTGGCTGCTCGGCATTGTCTGCGAGCTGGCCGGTGTCTATATTCCGGATCCTTCTCTTGGTTTCTACTCCGTTCTGCCGACGCAGATTTTCGCTCTGCCGGACAGATCGGTCAATATGTTCTTCCAGTTTGATTTCGGTTTCATCGGTTCGCATTTCCTGGATTTTGCGATCGTCGTATTCGCATTCATGTTCGTTGATGTATTCGATACGCTCGGAACGGTCATCGGCTGTGCTTCCAAAGCGGATATGCTGGACGATGACGGCAAGCTGCCGGAGATCCGCGGCGTCCTGCTGGCAGACGCAGTCGGCACAACGGTCGGCGCATGTCTGGGCACATCGACCATTACGACGTTCGTTGAATCTTCATCCGGTATTGCGGAAGGCGGCAGAACCGGTCTGACCGCTGTAACGACCGGTTTCCTGTTCCTGATCTCGCTGTTCCTGTCGCCGCTGTTCCTGACGATTCCGGCATTTGCGACAGCACCGGCACTGATCGTCGTCGGCTTCCTGATGATGCAGCAGGTCACAGCCATCGACTGGAATGATCTCACAGAAGCAATTCCCTGCTTCCTTGCCATGACCATGATGGGCTTTGCCTATTCCATTTCCGAAGGCATCTCCTTCGGTATCATCAGCTACGTCATCCTGCATGTACTGACCGGAAAAACAGAAGGCATGTCAAAACTGATGTATGTACTTGCTGTGCTGTTCATACTGAAATATCTGATGATCTGACATGGACACGGATACCTGCAAGGGTATCCTTTTTATAACAGAAGACCGTATAATGGCGAATGGAGAATGAGACTATGAGAGGAACGTCTGAACTGACAACTGAGAGACTGAAACTGCGCCGTCACCGCATCGAAGACGCCGCTGTTCTGTATAAAAACTTCGGCTGCGATCCGCAGATGTATGCATGGTCCGGATGGAATCCGTACGCAACAATGGAAATGGCAGAGGAAACCGTACAGAGGTTTATTGACAGTTATCAGGAGAATGATTTCTATGGCTGGGCCATCGAATATCAGGGACGGCTGATCGGAACGGCCGGTGCGTATGATTATGACAGTGTACACAGCACGATCGAAACGGGATTCAGCATTGAGCGCGCTTCCTGGGAAAACGGCTTTGCGTCAGAGGCACTGCGGTGCGTGCTGGACTATCTTTGTGAACAGGAAGGCATACAGACCGTGACTGCCTGGTGCACTGCCGAGAATACCGGAAGTCTGAAGGCCATGCGGAAAGCAGGCATGCGGCAGGTTTTGACGGAGAAAGACGGACTTGAAATCAATGGCATAAAGCATGATAAAATCATCTGCAGCTATACCAAGGGCTAACAAGGCGGTGCAGGATGCACCGTTTTTTTGTACAATGACGGTGCAGCACAGAAGGAGAAAGACAATATGCCTGATTGGAATGCATTGTTTTATGAAGATGCCTATATCAATGAATTTGACAGTGAAGTCGTTTCCTGCACGGAAGGAAAGAACGGCTATGAAACCGTATTGAAAAGGACTGCTTTCTATCCGGAAGGAGGGGGCCAGCCGGCTGATCACGGCTTCCTGAATGATACAGAAGTTACAGATGTACAGTACCGCGGGGAACAGATCGTCCATATCACCAATCAGCCGCTTTGCCCGGGAGAAACAGTCCATGGAAAGATCGACTGGGACAGACGGTTTGATTTCATGCAGAATCACAGCGGCGAACATATCTTTTCCGGTATCGTCCACCGCATGTTCGGCTATGAGAATGTCGGCTTCCATATGGGCGGTATCATCCAGATCGACTTTGACGGACCCCTGAATGCACAGCAGATCCGGCAGGTGGAACTGGAAGCCAACCGCATCATCCAGAAAGACATACCGGTCGAAGAACTGTATCCCTCCGCCCGGGAACTTGCGGATATCGACTACCGTTCCAAAAAAGAACTGGAAGGGAAGGTGCGCATCGTCCGGATCGAAAATGCCGATGTGTGCGCCTGCTGCGGCACCCATGTCAGAAAGACAGGGGAAATCGGCATGGTCAAGGTTCTGCGCCATCAGAAACACAAAAAAGGCGTACGCATTGAAATCGTATCCGGTATGCGGGCATTCCGGATCATCGCGAAGATCATGGATGAAAACCATGCCGTATCGGAAGCCCTGTCGGCACCGCTGGATGATACCTTTGCGGCAGTGGAGCGGCTGCTGAAGGACAATGGCGAAAAACAGCAGATCATTCAGGAAAAGACCCTGACGCACCTGCTGTACAAGATCAGGGAACTGCCCCATGATGTGCCTCTGGTCTGTGCCTTTGAAGAAGCACTGGACCGTACGGCAATGCGGAAATACGGCAATGCTCTGCTGGAGGAATGCAATGCCCTGGCAGCTGCGGTATTCTCTTTTGAGAATGAACGCTGGAATTACTTCATCATTTCCCATGCGGCCGATCTGAGGCCGGTGGCAGCGCAGCTCAGCAGCCAGTGCAACGGCAGAGGCGGCGGCAGTGCGGAAATGGTGCAGGGAAGCGTTTCCGCATCGAAAGAAGAAATCGAAAGACTGCTCAAAAACATGCCTGCATTCAGTTGCGAAAACGGGAATGAACCCGGATAATAAATACAGAAGTGCAGAACAGGAGGAAAGATCATTATGATGCACAAAACGCTCAAGCCGTTCCCTGAGAATTTTTTATGGGGCGCAAGTACATCCGCATACCAGGTTGAAGGTGCAAATCTGGAAGACGGAAAAGGACCGTCCTGCCAGGATGTAAAAAAAGTTCCTGAGGGAACATCCGAACTCGATGTATGTGCCGATCAGTATCACCGCTATAAAGAAGATATCGCTCTGATGGCGGAGATGGGATTCAAGGTATACCGTTTCTCGATCGCCTGGACCCGTATTCTTCCCGAAGGTACCGGCGCAGTCAATCCCAAGGGCATCGAATATTATAATAATGTGATCAATGAATGTCTGAAGTATGATATCGTGCCGCTGGTAACGATGTTCCATTTCGACATGCCGGCTGCCCTGGACAGACGGGGAAGCTGGTCCAATCCGGAATCCGTCGACTGGTTTGTCAACTTTGCCAGAGTCATGTTCGAAAACTTCGGCGACCGCGTCAAATACTGGCTGACGATCAATGAACAGAACATGCTGACACTGGTCGGACCGATGATCGGTACGCTGTGCATTCCGGAAGGCTGCACCAATGTTCTCAAAGAAACATACCAGCAGAACCACCATATGCTCGTTGCCCAGGCCAAGGCAATGGCACTGTGCCATGAGATGCTGCCAGGCGCAAAGATCGGACCTGCTCCGAATATTTCCCTGATTTATCCGAATTCCAACAAGCCGGAAGATACGATCGCTGCCCAGAACATGAACGCGATCCGCAACTGGCTGTATCTGGATATGGCAGTCTACGGCAAGTACAACAACCTTGTCTGGTCCTATCTGGAAGAAAACGATGCGACACCGGAATTCCATGAAGGCGACGCGGAAGCACTGGCAAACGGACATCCGGATTTCATCGGCTTCAATTACTATTCCACCGGTACGGTAGAAGTATCCGACGGCAATGAAAAGGAAGGCGGCGACCAGCAGAACTCCAGAGGTCTGCGCGGGGTTGCGAAAAACGTCAAGAATCCGAATCTCATGAAGACGGAATTCGGCTGGGAAATCGACCCAATCGGATTCAGAAATACGCTGCGTGAAGTATATGGCCGCTACAGACTGCCGATCATCATCACCGAAAACGGACTGGGTGCCTATGATACGCTGACCGAAGACGGCAAGGTACATGACCCGTACAGAATCACATATCTCAGAGAGCACATCAAGCAGATGCGTCTTGCCATTACCGATGATGTTGAGATGATGGGCTACTGCCCGTGGTCCGCAATCGATCTGATCTCGACCCATGAAGGCATGAAGAAGAGATACGGCTTCATCTATGTCGACCGTGATGAATTCGATCTCAAAACGCTCAACCGCTACAGAAAGGATTCCTTCTACTGGTACAAGAAGGTCATCGCTTCCAACGGCGAAGATCTGACTGACTGATTTATGAGACCGTCTGCTTCAGACGGTCTTTTCAACAGGGAATTTAACTATATGAAAAAATATGCGATCATCGGCAGCTGGGACTGGGACGGAACCGATACCGTCAAAGGCGTGAACACCGCTGCCGTCAATGAAAAGACCGGCAATCTCAGCCGGTTCAGGAACTATGTGCCGGATGTGAAATCCGGATGCACTGCAGCTGTCCGGGACAATATCATTTATTTCACCGATGAACAGAAAACGCTGAAGGGAAACGCAAACGGCGGGGGAGGATACCTGTATGCCGCAGAGGTCAGCAGTCAAGGAGAAATCGAGATTATTTCACAGCGTCCGTCCCTGGCTGTCAATCCATCGTACTGTACTGTCGACAGTACCGGCAGGTATCTGATCGCCGTGCATCACGGTTCATCCCGCAATTGCGCCACAAAGATCAGAAAAGAAAACGGCAGGATCATCAGTGAAGTGGTCCATGATGACGCTGCGGCCGTTCTGTTTGAACTGCACGCAGACGGAACGATCGGGGAGGCAGCGGATGCGGTCTTCCATGAAAAAGAAGGCAGACAGTCGCATCTGCACAGTATATACAATGTGCCGGACAGCGGTCTGCTGCTGATCTGCGACAAAGGTCTGGACTGCATTTATACATATGCCGTCCGCAGAGGAAAACTGGTACTGAAAGATACACTGTCTCTGCCGGAAGGATCCGATCCCAGATACGGAGCGTTTCATCCGGTTCTGCCGCTGTTCTATGCCAATAATGAACAGAGGTCCGTGCTCTATACGGTCCGCTTCAATAAGCGTACGGGAAAGCTGAAGCTGATCGGGGAAACGCAGCTGATGGATCAGCCGCTGATCGCGATGGCATCGGACACCGTTATCACGGCAGACGGGAAGTATCTGTATACGGCACTGCGGATGGCTGATGTCATCTCTGTCTGTTCTGCCGATGAGAAGGGCATGCCCCATCTGATCGGTACAATTGACGCAGGCGGAAAGAATGCCAGAGGCATCAATCTGTCCAGAGACGGAAGATTCCTGTATGTATGCAATACCGAAAGCGATGTCATTGCGGTATTCAGAATACAGCCGGACGGCACATTGAAAAAAAGCAGGGAGATTCCCTGCAGCAGACCTGCCAATATCAGGTTCCTGTAAAGCAGAAGTGTATGGAGCACTCCTGCTTTTTTTCAGATGAAAGGGCGGAAATTTCCGCCCGCATTGTTTATTTCAGATGATAGTGCTCTGCCAGTTTTTCAAAAGCAGGCAGGGATCTCTGGATCATGTCCGTTGCGACGCAGTAGGCGATCCGGACATAGCCGGGTGTGCCGAAGGAATCCGCCGGAACGATCAGAAGATCATATTCCTTTGCTTTCTCGCTGAATGCCTTTGCGTCATCGACCGGTGATTTTACAAACAGATAGAACGCTCCGTCAGGATGGACGCAGCTGAATCCCATACCGGTCAGAGCATTGTACAGCAGATCTCTCTTTTCTCTGTATTCATTGATATCGGAAACAAGCCCGGTGCATTTTTCGATGACATGCTGCATCATGCTCGGTGCGCATACATAGCCCAGTGCCCGGCCGGCACCGCAGACTGCTGCGTAGATATCCGTGCTGTCTGCGATTTCATCCGGTACCAGGATGTATCCGATTCTTTCGCCGGGAAGGGCGAGCGACTTGGAATAGGAGTAGCAGACAACCGTATCGCGGTAATGCTTTGTGACAAACGGAACGGTGATTCCGTCATAGACCAGTTCCCGGTACGGTTCATCGGTGATCAGATAGACGGGATGGCCGTATTCATCTGATTTTTCTTCCAGCAGCTTTCCGAGTGCGGCAATGCTTTCTTCTGTATAGACAACGCCGGAAGGGTTGTTGGGCGAATTGACGATGACTGCTTTTGTATGCTCATTCAATGCCTGTGTCAGGGTATTGAAATCGATCTGCAGGGTATCCGGATCGCAGGCAGCTTCTCTGACGGTATAGCCGGAGGTTTCCGCAAATACCCGGTATTCCGGGAAATACGGAGTAAAGACAACAACCTCATCCTCAGGCGCATACAGCGCGGTCATGGTGATCTTCAGCGATGCGGCGGCGCCGCAGGTGATATACAGATTTTCTTTCCGGAAGGAAGTGCCGAAACGTCTGTTCAGGTCTTCCGCGATTGCCTGCCGGCAGGCTGCGTCGCCCTGGGCGGATGTATAGCCGTGGACATAAATATCATTCTTTGTCTGCAGCAGTTCCATGATCGTTTCATTGACTTCTTTGGGAGCTGCCACATTCGGGTTGCCGAGACTGAAATCGAATACATTGTCCGCGCCGACAATGGCTTTTCTCTGGTTTCCGAATTCGAACAGATCGCGGATGACGGAGCGGTTATTGCCATAATTTTTCATTGTGTTATTGATCATAATAGTGCCTCCCGGACTGATGCCGTTCAATGAAATCAGTTTAGTACTTTGCAGTGACAGAGTCAATAAAGTCCCTGACTGCGAAAGAGTACTATGTCTGCTGCATGCATGATATGATTATTGCAGTGCTCGGGAGGGTATCAATATATGAAATACAGGAATCTGAATCTCAAATATGCGCTGATCAATGCGACATTCATGATGCTTGTCTGTGCAACAGCAGGCTATGCCTATAACTTTCTTTCGCAGAGCGGATTTGCGGACGGCACCGTCGGAATCATCATCACGATGATCTCCCTCTGCGGTCTGGTCGGACAGACTTTATCCGGCTCACTGATCGATAATTCCGAAAAGATCGATGAGAAGACCTTCATTTCCGGCGCCATGCTGGTAACGGTTGCGCTTGCACTGATCATGGCGTTTATTCCTTCCGGGTCTTTCCTGATGATTCCGGTCGTCATTCTTGCATTTACGGCGGCTGCGATCGGTCTTCCGTTTTTTAACTCCATGGCGTTCATCTATGAAAAAGACGGACAGAAAATCAATTACGGTCTGGGCCGCGGGGTCGGTTCAGCTGCGTATGCGGTCGGTTCTTCTCTGCTTGGCCAGCTGTGGGGATGGCAGGGAAAAACAGTCCTGCCGTATTATGTGGCAGTGTTTGCTCTGCTGACATTCTTTCTGGTCAGACTGATGCCGGTGCCGGAGGGTCCGGCAGCTGATGTTCCGGAAGCGGAGGAAAAAACATCCTCCAATATGTCATACGGCGAATTTTTCCGCAAATACAGGCAGATCATTCTCATCGTCGTGTCCATGGTCCTTCTGTATTTCGGACATATGCTGATCAATACCTATATCGCCAAGGTCATCTCCAATATCATCGGCGAAGAGGCGGCTGCGGTCAGCGGCGCGGTTGAAAGCATTCAGGGAACAGCACTGTTCATCCAGGCAATGGTTGAACTGCCGACGATGTTCCTGTTCTCACAGATCCTGCAGAAGGTTTCCATCAACAGACTGATGATCTTTGCGGCAGTGATGTTTGCCGTCAAGCACATACTGACCTGGATGTGCGGCAGTACGGTCATGCTGTACGGTGTCATGGTTCTGCAGATGCTGGGATATGCGGTACTGGTACCGGGATCGGTTTACTTTGCCAATGAAGCCGTCAGTCCGCAGGACCGCAACAAGGGACAGGCTGTCATGGGCGTTACGATGACGATCGGCGGCCTGCTTGCCAGTTCCGTCGGCGGTCAGCTTTACCAGGCGATGAGCACGTCGAACGTTCTGATGATCGGTGCAGCGGCTTCTGTGCTCGGAGCGGTCCTGATGTTCATCGGCATTTCCCGTATGGAGAAATAACAGGATATATAATATAGACAATAAACTGCTGAAAGAACGGTAAAAGCCGTTCTTTTTTTGAAAGCTCTATATATAAGCAAGGGCGGCGGATGCTATAATGAAACCAGTATGAAACCGTTTTCCGCCAGGCATAAAAGAAGAAACCGTAGAGGTGCACTGTTTCTGCTGTGCAGTGTTTTTCTGACTGCCTGCAGCGGCGAGGCCGCGGCCATGACAGAGCCGGCGGAAAAGACAGCTGTGCCGGCAGAAGCCAGAAGCAGATTTGAGCCGGATCCGTTTGAGGACAGCGTCTATGACGAAGCGGCCAGCAGCGGCACGGAAAACATTCATCTCGATCTGTCCCATACCGAAGAAGGCTACATTGCCGTTTCGGTCGTCGAAGACGCAAGGATCAAGCTGATGGTCATCAAAGATGATCAGACCTATACATATAACGTTGATAATGACGGTACACCGGCATTCTTTCCGCTGCAGTCAGGCGACGGAACATATCTGTTCCGGGTCATGAAAAACATTGTTGATTCCAAATATGCGGAGCTGTACCGGGAAGAAGCACAGGTAAAACTGATCGATGAGTTTCAGCCGTTTATCCGGCCCAGCGACTATGTCAGCTATACCGAAAAATCCGAATGCGTGCAGAAGGCAAAAGAGATGGCAGACGCAGCGAAGGATGAAAGCGATTTTATTGCCAGCGTCTATACGTTTATCTGCGATACCGTGAAATACGATGATGAAAAAGCGGAGAACATCCAGTCCGGCTATATGCCGGTGCCGGATGAAACGATGGAAACCGGCATGGGCATCTGCTTCGACTATGCTTCGCTTGCCGCCAGCATGATGCGCAGCCAGGGCATACCGACAAAAGTAATCTTCGGCTATGTCTCACCCAATGACATTTATCATGCATGGAATATGTTTTATACAGAGAAAACCGGCTGGGTAACCGTAGAACTGAAAGCTGACGGAAAAACATGGACAAGACTGGATCTGACTTTTTCCGCCAACGGAGCCAACAACAGATTTATCGGCAACGGCGACAATTACGCCGATGTATATGAGTATTAGGAGACGCTTATGAAAAAGAAGGAATTAGATCAGCTGGGTGTCAGCGCATTCTGCGAAAGCATGGGCATGATGGTACGCTCCGGCATACAGACCGATGAGGCAATCACGCTGCTGCGCCAGGGGGAACATCAGACCGGTCCGCTTGGGGAAGCGTTGGATCAGATGGCGTCGATGGTGGGAGAAGGCCGGACGCTGAAAGAAGCAGCGGAAGCCACAGGCATCTTCCCGGAATATGCGCTGAAGATGATCGAAGCAGGAGAATCGACCGGCCGTCTGGAAGATGTTCTGTTCCAGCTTTCCGATTATTACCGCGATCAGAAAACGATTGCTGACAGGATCCGTGGAGCCGTGATCTATCCGGCGTCGATGATCGCCATGATCATCGTTGTCCTGGCGGTGCTTCTGGTCATGGTCCTGCCGACCTTTACGTCTGTCTATGAACGGCTGACCGGCAGTCTTTCCGTTTCCTCCTACCGCTATATCAATATGTCATATGCATTCTGCCGGATCGCCCTGGCTGTCATGGTCATTCTTGCCATCGCAATGACAGCCGGACTGCTGCTGTGGAACAGCGGAAAGCGGAAACAGGTCGAAGAGTTCCTGTGGAAGTTTCCGGCGTCGGCTTCGATCCTGGAAAAAATGGCAATGTTCAGATTTACCAGTGCCCTGGAAATGTATCTGGCCAGCGGCGAAATGCAGGACAATGCCGTTCTGGATTCCATTGCGATGACCGACAGCCCCAGAGTTGAAGAAAAACTGAAAAGATGCGCAGCCCGGATGGAAGAAGGCATCGGCTTTGCCCAGGCCGCCTATGATGAGGAACTGTATGAACCGATCTATGGAAGAATGCTGCTGCCGGGCGAAAGAAGCGGACATATGGAATCCGTGCTGAAGCGTCTGACTTCGCTGCTGAAGGAATCATGCATGGGTCAGGTCGATCAGGTGGTCAATACGGTGGAACCGCTGCTGTCGGGAATTCTGATGGTGACGATTGCGATGACGCTGCTCAGTGTCATGCTGCCGCTGATCGGCATGATGGGGTCGATCGGATAAGGAGAGAGAATGTATACGGAGAAAAGAAAGAAGCGCTGGCCCGGCATTCTTCTGCTCTGCATCTGCGCGGCTGCCCTGGTTTCCATGCTGCGTTCTTCGGCACTGAAGAATGATATCAGCGAAGAATCCCTGACCGCGGTGAAAACCGCAGTGCTGCAGGCTGCCCGCCAGTGCTATGTGGTGGAAGGTGTCTATCCGCCGGATCTGAAATATCTGCAGGAAAACTACGGACTGCATGTCAACACGAAAGATTTTTACATTTCCTATGATGCGTTTGCGCAGAATCTTCTGCCGGAAGTAAGAGTGAGATACAGATACGAATAGAAAGGAGACGGCATGGAAAAAAAGAGAAAGTCGCTGCTGGGAGTCTATACAATTGCGATCGCTGCGTTCTTTCTGACGGGCTTTCTGCTTTTGGTCGTCTTCGGAGCGATGAGCTACCGCAGCGCGGTTGCCGTGCAGGAAAGCAATAATATGAACCGTCAGCTGCTGTCGTATCTGGTCACCAGTGCGGGTTCGGGCCGGGACGGTACGATCACAAAGTCCGGCAGTGATATTCTGATGATTGCGGACGGCGATACCGGTTACGGTCTGATGATCTATGCCAGGGACGGCAGACTGCTGGAAGAATATACAAAGATCACAGATGCACCGGTGCCGGATCCGGCGAATGCCAGTGAAATCGGCGAAACGGAAATATTTACGATCGAGGAAGAAGGAGAACGGCTGTACCGCATTACAACGGATGCCGGCAGTATGCTTCTCTTCCGGGGAGGCAGCCAATGAGTCCGGAAAGAAATCATACGGTTTTCTATATGGAAACGGTTGTTCTGGCAATTGTATTCTTCCTTGTCATCCAGATCCTGGCTGTCACCTTCACGGGTTCCAGACAGGAAAGCGAGAAAGCGGAAACGCTGACCTCCGCCGTCATTCTGGCGGAAAAAAGCGCAGAAGCATTTGCCGGCACGGAGACAGAAGAAGAACTGCTGGCAGTGCTGAATGAAAACGGCAACGCATATACGGAAGACCATGCGGTCATCTGTACATATGACTGGGACATGCGTCCGGCTGCCGGCGGCGATCTGCAGGTGCGCATCACCTGGCAGGAGGAAAACAGATTCTGTGCCGGAGAAATCACCGTATACGCATCAGAGAAAGAAATATACCGTCTGGAAACAGGACGGATCACAGGAGGGGGCCAATGAACGGGAAAACAGTCAGACTCGGACCGCTGGCACTGGTCCTGACAGTGATTTCAATCTGTCTGTCGACGTTTGCGATCCTGACATACTCCACCGCAAAAGCAGATCTTGCGCTGGCCCAGCGTTTCGCGGATGCCGTGGCCGTGCGCTATGAACTGGAAAAAGAAGGGCGCAGCTATGTCAGCCAGAGACTGGCGGAAGGCTACAGCGGAACGATCGAAAAAGAATTTGAAAAGGACGGATACCGTCTGGAAATAGAGGCGGGAACCGAAGATGGTTCCTATACGGTCAGAAAATGGAAAATTACCCGGGAATGGGTCCAGGATGAACACATCGAAGGACTTTGGCCGGGACAGTGAGGTAACTGTATGACGATTGAAGAAATACTGAAAAAAGCAATTGATGAAGACGCGTCGGATATATTTCTGATTGCCGGGCTGCCGGTGACGCTCAAATGCAGAGGCCGGCAGAACCGTCTGGAATCCGATATTCTCAAGCCGGATTCCATCCAGGTGCTGATCAATGGAATCTATTCCCTGGCCAGACGCCAGGATGATGCCATTCAGAGCGGGTCGGATGATGACTTTTCGTTTTCAATCTATGAGCTCGGCCGCTTCCGGGTGAATATTTTCCGTCAGCGCGGTTCGCTTGCGGCAGTCATCCGGGTCATTCATTTCGGTCTGCCCGATCCTGAAAAGCTCGGCATTCCCGAAAGCGTTCTGTCTCTGGCGGACAACAATAAAGGACTTCTGCTGGTGACCGGGGCAGCGGGGACCGGCAAGTCGACGACGCTGGCATGCATGATCGACCGGATCAACCGGACCCGTTCCTGCCATATCATCACGATGGAAGATCCGATTGAGTATATCCACCGCCATGACAGATCGATCGTCTCGCAGCGGGAAATCTTTATCGATACACCGGGCTATCTTGAATCTCTGCGCTCGGCTCTGCGGGAAAGCCCGGATGTAATTCTGCTGGGTGAGATGCGGGACTATGACACGATTTCTTCGGCGATCACCGCAGCGGAAACAGGCGTTCTGCTGTTCAGTACGCTGCATACAAGCAGCGCAGCCAATACCATCAACCGGATCATTGATGTCTTTCCGGCTTCGCAGCAGCAGCAGATCAAGATCCAGCTGGCGCAGATCCTGCGGGGAATTGTCTGCCAGCAGCTGGTGCCGGATAAGGAAGGAAAACAGATTCCGGTATTCGAAGTGCTCAAGATGACACCTGCCATTCAGAATATGATCCGGGAAGGAAAGCTTCATCAGCTTGATTCAGCAATGCAGTCAGGTGCGGACCAGGGCATGTATACAATGGACGGGAGTCTGCTGAAACTGTATAAGGAAGGCAGAATCACAAAAGAAACAGTTCTGGGCTACTGCGTGCATTATGAAAATATCGTCAAGCGCATCTGACGGAAAGGAGAAACGGATATGGAAACGGAACGCAGAGATGTTCTGTATGTAAAAACATTCGGTGTATTTTCCATGCGGTATAACGGCAAGCTGATTACCGGGAAGTCCAAATCCAGTGAATCGCAGTTTGTGTATCTGATGCAGATACTGCTTCATTACGGACAGAAGGGAGTCAGCCGCGATTTGCTGGAAGAAACGCTCTTCCGCAATAAGGATCTGACCAATGTTCATCATGCCGCGCAGTCAGTCGTCTATAATGCCAAGAAAAAACTGAAGGCACTCGGACTGCCGGATGTGAACTATATCATTCAGAAAGAAGGCATGTTCTACTGGACGGATGAAATCGAAGTCTGTGAAGATGCGGATGTATTTGAGCAGATGGCCATGGAGATCCGGAAGGAAACAGACAAGGCAAAGAAGCTGGAAATGTGCTGGGATGCGATCCATCAGTATACCGGAGAGTTTATGGAACAGCAGATCAGCCAGGTATGGGTGGCGAAAGAAGCGCGCAAATACCGCAACCTGTTTATCGAACTGGTCGATGAGACAGCAGCGCTGCTGCGGGAAAACGGCGAATTTGCCCGGATGGAAGAACTCGGCAGCTATGCCAGTGTGATCCAGCCCCTGTCCGACTGGGAAACCGTCACGATGGAGGCCATCGTCGCCACCGGCAGATATGAAGATGCGATGAAGCTGTATGAGGATACGGTCGACTACTACATGCAGGAACAGGGCATGCGGCCGAGCGACAGAATGTTTGAAATGCTTTCGCAGCTGGGAGCGCAGATCGATCATCAGTATGAAGTTCTGGATGAGATCCAGTACAATCTTTCCGAGAAAAGCGATGAAGCCGGCGGCTATATCTGTTCCTATCCGGTCTTCATGGGTATCTATCAGGTCATTGAAAGAATGCTGGAAAGAGGCGGTCAGTCCGTATATCTGATGCTGTGCACGATCGTCGATTCCAAGGGCAATCCGATGCGCGATTCACCGCGCCGGGATGAACTGTCCGAGCGGCTGAACGATGCTATTCACAGATCTGTGCGCCGCACCGATGTCATCAACCGCTATTCCAAGGGACAGTATCTGGTCCTGCTGGCCAATACGACGCTGGAAAACTGCCGGATCGTGCAGAAGCGTATCAATGAGCACTTTGTCATCGGCCGTCAGCGCACCGGTGTGCAGTATCATGTCAACAGTGTCATCTACGGACATGATACGGATGCACAGGGACTGATGCGCTAGGAGTCAGCTATGGCAACACAGAAATATATCGGCATGCTGAACGGTGTCATACTGTGCGTCGACAGTGTCGGCGTCGGCAGATTTGACTGTACGTTCTATCATAAATTCTCGCGGATCGGAGTCCGGGTCTCTTCCGAGGAACAGCTTCTGTTCCAGCTGGAAGACCTGTTCGATGAACTCCGGTTCCCGTTTTCAGGAACCAATCCGAGACTGTTTACACAGCAGTTTCATACTCCCGTAAAAGAAGAAAGGAAGCAGGTTATGAGCGATCAGGAATTATTGGAAAAACACGGAGAACTGGGTACTTTTATCATTCGTGTGCAGCACCGTCAGAACAGCAGCTGGCAGGGAAGAATTACGTGGGTCGATGAGGACAAGACCATGAATTTCCGCTCAGCCTGGGAAATGATGAAGCTGATCGACAGCGCGATGGAACAGTACAAGGAAGACAAAGACAAGACGACAGACTGGCAGTAATCTGCATTCAGACAGGATGAGAATATGGCAAAGAAAAGGATTCTGGAAAAATACAACGGGTCAAAACTGGAATGGCTTCATGATTCCATGCATTTTATCATCCTGACAGTTCTTGTTTTCGTTCTCTTCCGGTTCGTCATCGGTATCTCAATCATCGGCGGAGACTCCATGAAGCCGTCTTTTCACAGCGGCGACATCGTTGTCTATCTGCGCATTGTTCCGGAATATATGCCGGGCGATGTTGTATCGATGCGGGTGCCGGCCGGGGACTACTATGTCAAGCGGGTGATTGCCGTGGGCGGCGATACGGTTGACATCAGGGACGGAAGTGTTCTGGTCAACGGCGCTGACATTGCGGATGAAAATGCTTCCGGCGTGACGGAAGAACAGACATCGGCAGTCATATTTCCGTATACCGTCCGGGAAGGAAATGTCTTTGTGCTCGGTGACAACCGGCAGGTATCCATGGATTCACGGACATTCGGAGAAGTGAACCGCAGACAGATCAAAGGGAAAATCATCATGCATTTTGAAACGGGGACAGGCTCATGAAGCGGTTTGACATTGTAAAAACCATACAGATGGTTCTGATCATACTGATTGCCGCAGCGGCGCTGACGGTCATTTTCAGCGACGGCGAACTGTATGCGATGATTGCGGCAGACAGCCATGTCCGTTTTCTCTGTCTGCTGCTGTGGATTCTGACCGGCATCTCTCTGGCATTTCTGTTCTATGATTTCAATTCCTATACAGCACTGCGCAGAGAGAATATTGAACTGGACAACGCTGTCTGGTCCGATCCTCTGACCGGGATTGCCAACCGCTACAGTGCGGATGTCTATCTCAGCCGCCACTTAAACCGTCCTTTGAACCGGGAGATGGGCTGTCTGACGATCGATCTGACGTGCCTGGGCGAAATCAATGCCAGACACGGACATACCGGCGGCGATACCGCGATCAGGGCTTTTTCCGATATTCTGCAGCGCTCCTTTGACGGAAACGGATTTATCGGCCGCAACGGCGGAAACAAATTCCTGGTGATCATTGAAAAATGCACCGAGCAGAAGCTGAACAGACTGATTGCGATGATGGAAGAAAACACGGACCAGTGGAATCAGAGCCATCCGGATATGATTCTGCGCTGGCAGGCGGGAAGAGCTTTTCAGGAAGGTGAAGAAGCGCATACCCTGACGGAACTGGTCGCTCTGTCCGACCGGCGGGCACATTCCGGAATGATAATCAAAGAATAAATCAAGTTTGAAAGTTAAGGCGGTGAAGCAATGGTGTCTTCATTCCGCCTGTGATATATAGAAATCGGGTAAATATGGAAAAACTGGATCAGGCATATCTGAATGATCTTGCAGTGCGGGCCTGCGGAAACAGCGATTTTTTTGCAGAACTGTACGCTGCGGCATCATCCCGCATGTATACATATGTTTTCGCCATGGCACAGGACAGGGAAATGTCGCTGCGGATGATGCGGGAGATATGGACCGAAATCCATGAACATCTGCCGTATCTGCAGAACAAGGACCTTTTCATGCCATGGGCATACCGTATATGCGTGCAGAAATGCATGGACGCAGATCTGTGCGTGCCGGACAGCGGCACCCCGGTACAGGTACAGAACAGTACCTGTACAGTCATGCAGATCATGAATCTGCCGGTGCTGCAGTCGCAGGTGCTCTTCATGCATTATGCCCAGGACTATCCGGATTCGGAGATATCCGGCCATCTGAATATCCCGGTTTCCATGGTGAAGCGGTGTCTGAAACACGGCATCAGCCATCTGCACCGGGAAGGCGGATGCGGTCTGCCGGCAGGAAACATTGAGAAGATCAGCCGCACGGATGCCCGCATGAAGGCAACGGATGCGGCGGTGATCCTTGAAGATGTGTTCCGTGCCTGCGGCGCCAAGGAGAACAAGGTGCCTCTGGAAGCCCTGGCTTCCTATACCGTATACCGCAAAGAACGCTTTTCCATGCAGAGATCGGTACTGACCGTACTGATGATTCTGTTTGCCGCTCTGCCGCTGTTGTTTTTTCTGCCGGAGTATTCCGTATCTGCTGCTTCCGGCGGAACCCGGGGACTCCCTGAATATACGATCGATGTGCGGTCGCTTCTGCCGCTGCGGAGCGTCAGGGCGTTTATGGGAAAATCCGCTCTGCCGGTATATGAAGCCTCGGCAAGGACATTTACCGTTGAGCCGGTACGCAATGGCGAAATGAAGATCGAGGTGGAACTGATCAACCGGCAGTCTGTCAGCACCGTGCAGACAGTGACCGAAGCCGACTGCAGCGCACCGCGTCTTCTCGACAGCAAAGTCACTGCGCAGGAAGTTGTTCTGCATGTGGAGGATGAAGGAATAGGCGTGCGTTTCAGAGGTGTCTATGCCCTGAATCCGGCGGGAGAAAAGATCCTGCCGCTGCGCTGGGAAGAAGAAAGCGGGGAAATCGTTTTCGGGCGCCCGAAAGAGAATCTTGATGTTTATATACCCGATCATATCGGCAATACACTGCACCTGGCCATGACCCTGAAAAAGGGATAAGGGGGGCCTATGAATCAGATCAATCCGAAAAAAATAATGCATCGGATGCGTTTCCTGTTTCTGCTGATACTGCTTTTTACCGCAGCTGTTCTGAACATGCATGTCTATGCGGATGAAGAGGAAGAAACAGAAGAGGAAACCATTGAAATCACCGTTGTTGAGGAAATCGCGGCAGAAGAAATCGAAGAAGCGGAAATACCGCTGGCCGGTTTTCCGGATCAGGGCCGCGGAGAAACCCGGCATCTGGTTCTTGCCGGCATGATGTTTGTCTCCTCCTGCGCGTATGCGGTGTACTGCCTGGAACGGGAAAAACAGATCGATGCACTGCGGATGAAAGCAGTGGAAGCGGAAGAAGAATTCCGGAACCGGGAAAGCGGGGAAAAGACATGAACAGAGAAATTGCGGCCATTGCGCTGATGGCGGCATCTTTTGCCGTTTTCGCGGTTTTTGAGATATACCGTTTATTCAGAAAAAGCAGACAGAAAAAAACGCTGCGGAAAAGATTTGAAGAGAAAGAAGGAACAGCCTATGAGAATGCCTGATCTGCTGGATATCATTCCGGTGTGCTTCATGGCAGCGCTGGCGGTTCTGTTTCTGATCCGGCAGCGTCAGTATCGCAAAGAAGAAAAAGAACTTGAACAGACATACAGAGATTTTGCGGAGTACTTAGAAAGCAGGGAACAGATATGAAGAAAAGTGTTCGCAGACTTATGAAGAGGATCCTGCTGGGAATGCTGGCCGCAGTGCTGGTCATCACTTACAGCCTTTTCGGCGGCACAGACCGTATGCTGAGAGCTACAGAGCTCCCCGATGATACGGAAGTATATGCGGAAATGCCGGAAGAACAGGCAGCTGATCAGGAAACCGTAGAACTGGAAATACCGGCTGAAGATGTCACTGAAACCAGTGAACAGCCGGTTGAAGAAACACCGGAAGAAATAACGGTCGATGAACCGGAAGAGACGCCGTCTGAGACGGAAACGCCGGAAGAAACACCTTCCGAGACGGATACACCGGAAGAGACACCGACTGAACCGGAAACGCCTGCGGAGACACCGACTGAACCGGAGACGCCGGAAGAGACACCGACTGAACCGGAGACCCCTGCAGAGACACCGACTGAACCGGAAACACCCGCAGTAACACCGGCGGAACCGGAGACCCCTGCAGTAACACCGACGGAACCGGAGACTCCCGCAGAGACACCGTCCGAACCGGAAACTCCCACAGAAACACCGGCGGAACCGGAAATACCTGCAGTAACACCTTCCGAACCGGAGACTCCTGCAGAAACACCGACTGAACCGGAAACACCTGCAGAAACACCGACTGAACCGGCAGAGGAGAAGCCGGCACTGACGGTAACGGAACTGTATACAACTGCCAGCGACGGCGCCTATGTATATGTACAGGCAGAAGGCGGCGCATTCCCGGAGGGGACATATGTGAACGCTGTTGTCGTATCATCGGCGCATGCGCAGAGCACAGTGGAAAACATGATCGAACCGGGCAGAGAACTGGTAGACCTGGTCGTTTATGATATTACGATCCATGACGCAACCGGAGCGGAAATCGAACCTTCTTTCCCGGTCTTTGTGTCAATCGGACTCAGCGGCGTAAATGCCGGCGAAGAAACATCCGTATACCATATTGAGGAGAGCGGAGAAGCGCAGAAAATGGGGCAGAGCCAGAACGGCGATGCGGTCGGTTTTACGACGGATCACTTTTCGCAGTATGCGGTTGCTTCGACTGCTTCCACGCCGGAAAGCAGCACCTATACAATGACGACCGGGGAGTCGTTTACGATCCCTGTTCCTGCGGCATATACGGGTAAGACATGCAAATGGTCCAGTTCGAATTCGAATACCGCTTCGGTTTCGACCAGCGGAACCGTTACTGCCCGCAGAGCCGGCACAGCAGAAATCACGCTGCAGGTTCTCAACAGGAGCGGCTGGTTTTCATCGTACGAAACCGTCGGAACATATACAATCATCATTACTGATCCGGTACAGGAACCGGCAATATCTGTCACACCGGGCTCTGTATCACTCGGAGAAATCGGTGCGACAGCGCAGCTGAGAGCGTCACTGACAGCCATCAGCGCTGAAAATACGATTATCTGGACATCTTCTGATACCTCTGTGGTAACCGTTGAAAACGGTATCGTTACCGCCCGCGGCCAGGGTACGGCAGTCATTACGGCTTCTGTATCGCCGGAAGAAGATGAGCTCTATGGAAATGTATACAGCGATCAGGCACAGGTCACCGTGACATTCACCGGATACAATCTGTATCACTATGCCCTGATTCCCGGTGCAGATGCCAATATCCAGACAAGCGATGCGAATACGCGGTGGTTCGGTCTCGGCGTGACGAAGATCTACGGCACGAAGAGTCCGTCCTCTCTGGGCAAAGGAAAATCTGTATCCGAGTATGTGACAGGGGAAACAGTCAAAGCACTGTATCCGGATATTACCTATGCCGGCCAGACATATAAATACGCACCGGAGGGATCGGCGGAAAGCGGAATGCAGGGATACTACACCGTGCAGCCGTTCCGTACGATCGTCGCCAGCGGTGCCAATTCCGGTTATAACAATTACAATCCCACAGCCAGCGCTCTGTCTTTCCATCTCGACTATACCTGTGTCCTGAATGAAAAAGACTTTGTCAGCGCCAATTTTGCGGTCATGAACGCAGGCGGATCCGCCTATGAGTCTCTGACAGATTATTCACAGAGATTCCTTTCCGGTACAGCCCGTTCTTCGATCAAAAAGCCGTCTTCTTCTGCTGTTCCGTCGTCAAAGACGGTCAACGGCATTACCTATGCCTTTGACGGATGGTATGAAGACGCCGCATGTACCGCAGCTGCTTCCTTCACGGGAGAACTGAATGCCAATACGACATTCTACGGCCGGTATGTGCCGGTCAATGCCCGCTACCGGGTTGAATATATCTATGACGGCATCCCCGATGCGGCAATGACAGATGTACTCGGACCGGTGGAAATCGGAACAGTTATTACATCCTATACGGACAAGCCCAGAACCGGCTTTACCTTCAGTGAAAAAACACCTGCTTCTCTGACGGTGAGCGCCAATGAAGCAGACAATGTGATCCGGGTATACTACACCAAGCGTCTTGTCAGCTATACCGTCGGATACTACCTTAACGGCACGGATATTCCGGTCGCTCCTTCACGGACCGCTTCGGTACGGTACTTTGAAACCGGCAGCGGCGATCTGCTTGAAATCGAAGGCTATACACCGGTGGATCCTTCCGTATCCCGCAAGGAAATGGAAATCAGCAGCCCGGGTATGGAAATCCGTTTTGACTACTATAAGAATGTCACTGTGCAGGCTGATGAACTGCATGTGCCCTACAATGGCGCACAGCAGACCGTGAGCGGATTTACATGTTCCGTTCCGGATGCGGAATTTGAAAATATCAGCGCATCCCGCAGCGAAAAGAATGCCGGAACCTATCCGGTTGAATTTGCAGAAGGAACCGTCGGAAAGACAGACCTTTCCAGACGCTATATCATCACTGCCGCAGAAGCGGGTGTTCTGGAGATCACCCGGATACCGGCGGAAATCGCAGCGATGAACATGGCCAAGAACTATGGTGATGAAGATCCGCAGCTGCGGGTGTCTTTCAGCGGCCTGCTTTCAGGCGATTCGCTGGAATATGAACTGCAGCGCGATCCGGGCGAAGATGCCGGGGAATATACGATTCACGTCAATGCCGAGGCAGTGCAGGAAAACTACGATGTCACCGTAAAAGAAGCGGTTTTCACAATCGCAAAGAGCGGTGAAATGGCGCTGCAGGCAGATGGCTGGGAAGGCACATATGACGGAACGCTGCACCGTGTACGGGCAGCCGCAACGGTCAAAGACGGAACGGTCATTGAATACAGTACCGACGGCGGTTCAACCTGGAGCAGAACTGCTCCATCCCGCAGAGATGCAGGAGAAGATACTGTCCGTGTACGGGCTCTCAACGATAATTATGAAACTGTCTATGCGGATGCTGTGCTGAAAGTACTGCCGGCAGAAGTGACTGTCAGGGCAAAGAACGCACAGAAAACATACGGCAGCGCCGATCCTGTGTTTGAAGCAGAAGTACAGGGTCTTTTCGGCAGCGATACCGTTGCCTATGAACTGGTCCGCGATGAAGGCGAAGATGCCGGAACCTATCCGGTCCGTGTACAGGCAGAGGAAGAACAGGGCAACTATCATGTAACCATGACGGACGGTGAACTGACCATTGTCCCTGCAGTGCTCAGCCTGAATGCCATTACCGTGCAGAGAATGTACAGCGGCCAGCCGCTCAGCGGCGGTGTCAGCGCAGAAATGCCGGCCGGCACAAAACTCACCTATACAGCAGATGGGGAAACATGGACAGAAGAAGCACCGCAGCTTCTGCATGCCGGAAGCCTGACCTATACGGTCAGAGCGGAAAACCCGAATTATGAAACAGCAGTTGCGTCCGGAACACTGTCTGTGACACCGCGCCGGATCATTCTGACCAGTGCCAGCCAGACAAAGGAATATGACGGCCAACCGCTGGTGAACAAAGATATCTATGTCAGCGGCGATGGATTTGCCGGTTCGGAAGGCATGGACTTCACTGTGACAGGCACGCAGACCGCAGCCGGTGCCAGCCGGAATACATTTACCTATGCATTCCATGAAGATACAAACGCAGCTGATTACACCGTGGAGACCGTTTTCGGAACGCTGAATGTCACCGACCGTGAAACAAAATATGCCATCACTGTCAAAGCGGCGGATCATACGCTGGTCTACAGCGGCGCTCCGCAGAAAGCAGAAGGTCTGGAACAGACTGTCTTCACGATCAACGGTGCATCGTACCGGGTTGCAGGAATGAGCGCTGCGCTGACGAAGACCAATGCCGGCACATACCGGATCCCGGTCCAGGGAACAGCGGTCGTTACCGATGCGGAAGGAAACGATGTCAGTGCCCAGTTTGCGGTTGAAAGAGAAGACGGCGTCCTGACGGTTGCCGCCCGCCATATCGTGCTGCGCTCTGCCGATGCAGGCAAGATGTATGACGGCGGTCCGCTGACAACAGCCGCCTGGGAAAACAGCGGCGTATCGGTCGCGGAAGGCAGCTTTGCGGAAGGCGAAGGCGTCATTATCCGCAGTGCCGGTTCCCAGACGCTGCCGGGCAGATCTCCCAATACATTCACATGGATCGCGGCAGAAGGAACACTGGCTGGCAACTATGATATTGAAACACAGTTCGGCACCCTGCAGGTGCTGAGCCGTTCCGATGCGGAAAAATACACGGTGACGGTACAGGCTTCTTCCGCAGAAGCGGTCTATACCGGCAGTCCGGTATCCGTTTCCGGTATTGTCAGCGATACATTTGCATACAACGGATATACATACAGGATCGAAGGCCTCAGCAGCCATGCCGAGATGACAGATGCTGGCCGGATGATCAATGAAGTCACCGGCGAAGCGGTGATCCGCGACAGCGAAGGCAACGATGTGACGGGACAGTTCCGGATCGAAAAAGAGCCGGGAACACTTGTCATCCGTCCCCGCCAGGTCATTCTTACATCCGGATCGGTACGCATGCAGTATGACGGCAGCGAGGCCAGAAACAGCGATATCCTGGTCGGCGGCGAAGGATTTGCCGAAGGCGAAGGTGCGGATTACAGCGTTACCGGTGTCCAGAGCGGCATCGGCTCGAGCGATAACATATTCACCTATGTGCTCCAGGAAAACACCAGGGCATCGAACTATGCCATCGGCTGCGTATACGGACGTCTGGAAATCATTGACCGGGAAAACAAATATGAAATCACTGTCCGTTCGGCAGGAAAAGAAATTCTCTATGACGGACAGACGCATACGGTTTCCGGCATCAGCGCATCTTCCTTCACGATTGAAGGAAACACATATACGCTGAGCGGTCTTTCCGCTGCGGCGACCGGACGCAATGCCGGTGTATATCCCAATACAATCACGGGAACACCGACGGTTACGGACGCAAAGGGCAACGATGTCACATCGCAGTTCAGAATCAATACGTACAGCGGCGAACTGAAGATCACGAAGCGCTCTGTCATTCTGACATCCGCGTCGGCGGAAAAGGAATATGACGGACTGCCGCTGAGCGACAGCACCGTTACCGTCAGCGGAGACGGCTGGGCCAAAGACGAAGGCGCCGTGTATACGGTGAGCGGAAGCCGCACCATTACCGGCAGCTCCGCCAATACGTTTGCCTGGTCGCTGAATGAAAATACAGATAAAGACAACTACAGCATTTCCGCTTTCGAAGGTACACTGACCGTTACATCGCGCAGTGCGCTGTATGAAATCACGGTACAGGCTGCCGGAGGAAATTATGTCTATAACGGCAAAGTACAGCGGGTATCCGGACTGATCCAGGATACATTCACGATCAGTTCGAAGACCTTTACCGTGCATGGACTGCAGGCATCCGCAAGTGCAGCAGATGCCGGTACATATACCAGTACGGTCCAGGGTACACCTGCCGTTCTGGATGAAGAAGGCAATGACGTATCCGATCAGTTCAGTGTACATACAGTACCCGGTACAATGGTCATTGAACCGCGCCGGGTGACGCTTACATCGATGAATGCGTCCAAAGTCTATGACGGCAGTCCTCTGCATACCGGCAATTATCCGGACAGCGGCGTATCGGTAACAAACGGCTCATTCGTACAGAACGAAGGCGTATCGGTACGGCTGACCGCGGAAAGAACCCTGCCGGGCACGGTCCGCAATACATTTGAATACACACTGAATCCGGGTACGGATCCGGATAACTATCTGATTACGGCAGAATACGGCAGTCTGACGGTCATGAACCGTTCCCATGACGCTCTGTATCCGGCCGTGGTCAGTGCTGTCAGCACCGATGTTCTCTATGACGGACAGCCGCATGGCGTTCATACGCTCAAAGGACTGACGGCCGGAGCAGACGGACATGTCTATTACATCAAAGGTCTCGAGGTCAATGAAGAACAGATCCGGGCCGGTGTATATACAGCCAGAATCACCGGCGAAGCATCCGTATTCGACAGCGAAGGCAATGATGTGACGGAACAGTTCAGCGTTGCCAGAGAAAACGGCACTCTGACGATCCGCCGCCGCAGCGTGGTCATGACTTCGTCCACGGTTTCCCGCGAATACGACGGAACACCGCTGACCGAGGATCATATCCGCATCAGCGGCGATGGTTTCGCAGCGAATGAAGGTGCGGATTACGTTGTGACAGGCAGCCAGACGGTTGTCGGATCGAGTCCGAATACATTCAGCTATACCCTGCATCCGGGTACCTATGCCAACGACTATGACATCACCAGACAGACCGGCATGTTAACGGTGGGCCGCCGTGAAAAGGGATGGCCCGTCGTGCTGCAGGCAGCGTCCGGCGAATATATGTATGACGGCAGTGAACATACCGTATCCGGCATTGAACCGATGGAAATCACGATCGGAAACAACCGCTATACGGTGGAAGGCATCAGTGCTTCTGCGACCGGCCGCAATGCCGGAACCTACAGTGCGGATATCACAGGTACGCCGGTGATCCGCGATTCTGCAGGCAACGATGTGACCGATGCCTTTGATATCTCGCTGCGCAGCGGAACCCTGACGGTCCGCAGACGTTCGCTTGTTCTGACGTCTTCTTCCGCAGTGAAGGAATATGACGGCACACCGCTGGTTTCCGCTGACGTTACAGCCGGCGGAGACGGATTTGCGCCGGGTGAAGGAGCGGTCTACACCGTTACCGGCACCCAGACGGTCACCGGCAGCGGAGACAATGTGTTCACCTATACATTCAACGAAAATACCGAAAAAGATAATTACGCAGTAACAGTGCATACCGGCAGACTGACGGTTACCGGCCGCCAGGCAGCCTTTGGCATTACCCTGCGGGCAAAGAGCAGCGAGACGGTATACGATGGCAGCGAACAGACGGTGTCGGGTTTTGATACGCTTGAATTCACGGTCAACGGAAAGAACTATACGGTTGCCGGTGTCAGCGCATCTGTCTCGGCAGTACATGCGGGAACCTATGACAATGTCATTTCCGGCACACCGCAGGTTCTGGATGAAAACGGCAATGACGTCACTGCCGAATTTGCTGTCAGCTGTATCAGCGGCCAGCTGAAGATCGCTCCCCGCAATGTCACCCTGACATCGGCATCCGATGAGAAGGAATACGACGGACTCCCGCTGCAGAATGACGAAGTGGCAGCGGAAGGCTTTGCGGAAGGAGAAGGTGCGTCCTTTGCGGTGAGCGGTTCCATTACGCTTCCCGGCTCCGCACCGAACAGCTTTACCTATACGCTCAATGAAAACACTTCTGCCGCCGACTACAATATCGAAGTTCAGCCCGGCACTCTGCGCATCAGCAGCAGAACAGAGGCCTATCCTCTGCACATGCAGGCACGCAGCGGCGAATTCATGTATGACGGCACAGAAAAGTCGGTCAGCGGCTTTGAAACGGATACATTCACCGTCAACGGTGCCCAGTACAAAGTCAGCGGCGTTGCGGCTTCTGTCAGCGGAACGGATGCGGGCAGCTATGATACGGCAATCGAAGGAACCCCGACGGTAACCGACAGCAGCGGTGCCGATGTGACAGATCAGTTCGCTGTGGAAATCGAACCGGGCAGCCTGACGGTCAACCGCCGCACGGTCATCCTGACATCTGCGACCGCCGCGAAAGAATACGACGGCCTGCCGCTGCGGGATGAAACGGTCACGGTCAGCGGCGACGGATTCGCTGCCGGTCAGGGCGCTGATTACAGAGTGGAAGGAACCCGTACAATACCGGGTACCGTATCCAATACATTTACCTATGCACTTCATGAAAATACAAAGGCGGAAAACTATGATATCCGTACCGATGCAGGTACTCTGACGGTGACAGACCGGGCAGAGCCGCTGCAGCTGACCCTGCAGGCAGCCGGAGGAACATTTGTCTATGACGGCAGCGAACACAGCGTTTCCGGTCTGCGCCGGGATACCTATACCGTCAACGGCAGACAGTTCTCTGTCAGAGATGCGGAAGCATCGGTACAGGGACGCGGTGCGGGCACCTATGTCAATGCCATCACCGGCAAGCCGCGGGTCATTGATGAAAACGGCAATGACGTTACGCTGCAGTTCAGTCTGCGGACAGAAAGCGGAACAATGGTGATCGAAAAGAGAAAGGTCATCCTGACATCCGCATCAGCCTCCAGAGAATATGACGGAACGGCACTGAAAGATGATTCTGTAACTGTCGGCGGCGATGGCTTTGCGGAAGGCGAAGGCGCTGTCTATACGGTCAGCGGCTCGCAGACCATCCCTGGTTCTTCTGCCAATGCATTTACGTATACACTCAACAGCAATACCGAAGCAGGCAATTATCAGATCACGACGGTTCCGGGCATCCTGCAGGTTGACTCCCGTGCCGAGGCAGTGCATCTGCAGGTCAGCGCCAACAGCGGTTCATTCCTGTACGACGGCAGTGAAAAGACAGTATCCGGATTTGAAACGACCGAATTCACTGTCAACGGCAGCCGCTACAGAGTAACGGGCCTGGAAGCTTCTGTTTCCGCTGTGCATGCGGGAACCTATGACAATATCATTACAGGAACCCCGAAGGTGGAAGACGAAAACGGCAACGATGTCACAGAGCAGTTTATGGTCGATACGGAAAACGGCAGACTGACGGTCAGCCGCCGCAAGGCTGTACTGACCAGTGCATCGGCGTCAAAGGAATATGACGGAACAGCATTGAAAAATGATTCTGTCACCGTCAGCGGCGATGGCTTTGCGGAAGGCGAAGGCGCTGTCTATACAGTCAGCGGCAGCCAGACCATTGCCGGCAGCAGCCCCAACAGCTTCAGCTATACACTGAACGGCAATACCGATCCGGCGGATTATGAAATCAGCACTGTGTTCGGCACGCTCAGTGTCACCGGCCGCCAGAATCTGTATCCGGTAACGGTCCGTTCCAGCAGCGGAACATATCTGTATGACGGTACGAAGAAATCTGTCAGCGGCTTTGAGACAGTACAGTTCAGAGCCGGCACCCAGATGTATACAGTGGAAGGTATCCAGGCTTCTGTATCCGCAGTCCATGCCGGAAACTATGAAAATATCATTGAAGGCACGCCTGTCATCCGCGACAGCGAAGGAAACGATGTTACCGATCAGTTCAGCGTCCGCTGTGAAAACGGTGTTCTGTCGGTCGGACAGAGACAGCTGGTACTGACATCCGGCTCTGCCATGAAGGAATATGACGGAACGGATCTGCGGAACAGTGAAATCATTGTCAGCGGCGACGGATGGGCAGAAAACGAAGGCGCCGACTATACATTCAGCGGCGTACAGCGCATCCCCGGCAGCAGTCAGAATGCGTTTGCCTATACATTCAGAAACAATACGCTGGCGTCTGACTACGCAGTCACCGCAAATGCAGGAATACTGCAGGTAGCGCCGCGGGCATCGCTGTATGAGATCACCGTCAGCGCAAACAGCGGCACATTCCTGTATGACGGCAGCGAACATGCAGTGGACGGAATCGAAGAAGATACATTCGAGATCGAAGGAAATACATATCATATCGAAGGACTGCAGGCGGCAGGAAAAGCCCGCGATGCCGGAAACTATGATGTATTCGTTGAGGGTACACCGGTTGTCAGAGACGCGCAGGGCAATGATGTGACGGAACAGTTCCGTGTGCATATCCGCAGCGGCCGGATGATTGTTGAACCGCGGACGGTCGTACTGACATCCGCAACCGCGTTCAGACAGTATGACGGAACGGCACTGACGGATGACGGCATTGCGGTCAGCGGCGACGGATGGGCAGAAGGCGAAGGCGCTGTCTATACGGTCAGCGGCAGCCAGACCGTCCCGGGAACTGCCGACAATGCGTTCAGCTATGTACTGAATGAAGGCACAAAGGCCGGCAACTACAATATCCGTACGGTCTTCGGCACGCTCAGTGTCAGCAGCCGCGATGAGCAGTACGAACTGACAATGCGCGGCATCAGGGAGACCAGTATGTATGACGGCAGCGAAAAGACAGTATCCGGATTTGAAACGGAGGAATTCACTGTCAACGGCAGCCGCTATACGGTCGAGGGCATCGTTTCCGAAGCGAAGGGAACCGGTGCCGGCACCTATGCGGCAAAGATCACCGGCACACCGGTGGTCAGGGATGATCAGGGCAATGATGTCACTTCCCAGTTTGTCATTCATTATGAAAGCGGCAGTCTGACAGTACTGCCACGCACCGTGCTTCTGGTATCGGGTTCAGCCCGGAAAGAATATGACGGCATCCCGCTGCGGAACACATCTGTAACAGTGGGAGGCGACGGATGGGCTGAAAATGAAGGCGCTGTCTATACCGTCAGCGGCACCCGGACAGCAGCCGGCACAGGCACGAATACATTTACCTATCAGCTGTATGCCAATACAAATGCGGAAAACTATGATATCCGCACGGAATACGGCAGTCTGGAAATCATTGACAGAAGCGCGAAGTATGAAATTACGCTCCGTGCTTCCGGCGGCAGTGCTCTCTATGACGGAACCGTCCATACGGTATCCGGCTTTGAAACAACGGAATTCACGGTGGATGGAAACACATATACCGTTGAAGGCGTAAACGCACAGGGCAGCGGCAGATCTGCCGGTGTCTATCCGGTCGCCATCACCGGTACACCTGCCGTCAGAGACAGTGAAGGAAACGATGTCACTGCGCAGTTTGCGGTGCATTGTGAAAACGGCAGTCTGCGCATTGCGAAGAGAAAACTGATCCTGACCAGTGCTTCGGCATCGGCAGAATATGACGGCAATCCGCTGCGGGCACCGGAAGTAACGGCCGGAGGCGACGGATTTGCGGAAGGCGAAGGCGCTGTCTATACGGTCAGCGGCGAAAGAATCCTGCCGGGCTCCAGCGAGAACATCTTCGATTACAGATTTACCGGAGCAGCTTCGGCGGCAGATTATGATGTCACTGTGGTCTATGGAACACTGGATGTTTCAAAGCGTTCCGAAGCTTATGCGATCACTCTGAAATCCAATGGGGATGAAGTACTCTGCGACGGCAGTGAACATTCCGTTTCCGGATTTGAAACAACGGAATTCACAGCCGGAGGCCATACCTATACGGTTGAAGGCGTATCCGCAGCTGCATCTGCAGTTCATGCCGGAACCTATTTCAACACGATCACCGGCATTCCTGCTGTGAAGGATGAAAACGGCAATGACGTGACAGAGCAGTTTACCGTCAACACGGTCACCGGCATCCTGAAAGTCAAAGCCAGAGATGTCACGCTGATGTCCGGATCGGCAGACAAAGAATATGACGGCGATCCGCTGACGATGGATACGGTAACGGTCGGCGGCGACGGATTCGCGGAAAACGAAGGCGCATCCTTCACCGTAACCGGAACGCAGACCCGCACCGGCAGCAGCGACAACACATTTACATATACGCTCAATGAAGGAACCGATCCTTCCGACTATATCTTCCGCGTCCGCAATGGTGTACTTTCCGTACACGGACGTACGTCGAAGTATGAAATTGCAATCCGCTCCAACGGCGGCACAGCAGTCTATGACGGAACAGCCCACAGCGTCAGCGGTCTGTGCGAAGATACGGCAGTCATCAATGGCCATACCTATACGATTGCAAATGTCACAGCATCCGCAGAAGCAGTCAATGCCGGTACCTATACGGCAGCGATCACCGGAACGCCTGTCATCCTGGATGAAGAAGGCAATGATGTGACAGAGGAATTTGTCATTCATCTGGAACCGGGTGTGCTGCAGATTCTCAGACGTTCTGTTTCACTGGTTTCCGCATCCGCGGAAAAGCAGTATGACGGAAGTCCGCTGGCAGCGCCGGAAGTGATCATCGGCGGCGACGGATTCGCGGCAGAAGAAGGAATCAGCTACGAGGTGACCGGCACCCAGACAGCGCCGGGCATCAGCGCCAACCCGTTCACCTATACATTCAATGAAGGTACGGATCCTTCCAACTACGACATCACGGAAAGCGACGGTGTACTGCAGGTACACAGCCGCGACGCAAAATATATCATCAGCCTTGAATCTATCGGCGGTACCTTTACCTATGACGGAACGGTACATACGCTCAACCAGCTGAAGTCAACCCGCTTCGGCATCGGTTCCGAGACATACACCGTCAGCGGCATGAGCGCGTTTGCCTCGGCAGTGCATGCCGGCAGCTATCCGGTTCTGATCACCGGAACACCGGTTGTCCGGGATTCCAATGGAATTGATGTCACGTCTGAATTCATGATCGTGACGGTACCGGGAACGATGACAGTGGAAAAGAGAAATGTCACGCTGCGGTCCCGCGATGCGGCTGCGTTCTATAACGGCATGCCGGTCTACGACAGTGAAATCGTCATCGGCGGCGACGGATTCGTCAGAGGCGACGGTGTCACCTGTTCCGTCAGCGGTTCACGGACCCTGCCGGGCATTTCCGAGAATGTCTTCACATATACGCTGAATGAAGGCACCCGGGCAGAGGACTACAATATCGCCAGTGAATTCGGCAGCCTGACAGTATACAGCCGGCCTGATACGGCCCGCTATGAAATTGCCGTTAAGGCAGCCAATGGCAGCTGGGTATATGACGGCAGCACCCATACCGCAGAAGGCGTTTCGACCGTATACGGTCCGGCCGACAGCGAAGGCGTACTGCATATCAAAGCGGACGGCGTAGATTATACGCTGAGAGGTCTGCAGGCATCTGCTTCCGCAAAAGACGCAGGAACATATGCGGTGAATGTCACCGGAACACCGGCTGTATATGACAGCCAGGGCAACGATGTGACAGCCCAGTTCCTGATCCGTACGGAAAGCGGACGCATGGATATCCGCAGACGGAGTGTCATCCTGACATCCGGATCGGTGCGCACGGTATACAACGGCCGTGAGGCAGTCAATGAAACAGTGGAAGTCAGCGGTGACGGATGGGCGGAGAATGAAGGTGCAGACTATGCATTCTCCGGCGGCAGAAGCCTGAGCGGCATCAGCCCCAACGCATTCACCTATACACTCAAAGAGGGAACAGACGAAAACAACTACGACATCACAACCGTATTCGGAGAAATCAATGTGGTTCCGCGTACGGTAAAATACGAAATTACAGTAACAGCCAGAAGCGGCGAGTATCTCTATGACGGCAGCACGCATACGCTCAGCGGTCTGATCAACAGCAGATTCACGGTTGACGGAAACACCTATACCATCAGAGGTCTCAGCGCATCCGGAAGCGGCAGAAATGCCGGTGTCTATCCGGTAACATTCAGCGGTATCGCATCGGTCATCGACAGCGAAGGAAATGATGTCAGCGATGAATTCGCTGTCCATATCACAGACGGAACCCTGACAGTCAGACCGCGCACCGTGATCCTGACCAGCGCATCTGCGGAGGCTGAATACAGCGGCACACCGCTGCAGGCAGCGGAAATCACAGTCAGCGGCGACGGCTGGGCAGACGGTGAAGGCGCGGTATATCATACCGGTGCTGTACGCATTCTGCCGGGTACATCCGCAAATACATTTACATATAGACTGAATCCCGATACAGATGCGGCGAACTATATCATCCAGACAGCAGCAGGCACACTGAATGTCTACAGCCGCAATGTCCGCTACCGTATTGAGATGCAGGCAAACAGCGATCAGGTACTCTTTGACGGCGAAGAACACAGCGTCGAAGGATTTGAAAAAGAAGACTTTGTCATCGATGAACTGTCATACGGCGTCAGCGGCCTGAACGCATTTGCGGCCGGCATTGATCCGGGTATCTACACGACGGAAATCAGCGGTGATGCCATGGTAAGCGATCTCACCGGTGCAGATGTAACAGACCAGTTCGCGGTCATTGTCGAAAACGGCAGACTGACGATCACGGATACATATCTGCTGACCGTACGCTTCGTCGATGAGGACGGCAATGAACTGGCACCGCCGTATACCGGACGCTACGCTGCAGGCGAAGCATTCGGACCTGTACGGGCACCTGAAATCACCGGCATGCTGAGTGATTATGATTCTGTACGTTCCGATGAAAAGGGTATGCCGGCGCACGACCTGACAATCGATATTATCTACAGGCCGCTTACCGTACAGCCGGCAGAACCGGATGAACCTGCTCCTGGCGACCAGGAAACAGTACCGGAAGAACCGGGTGAACCTGTACCTGGCGATCAGGAAACAGTACCGGAAGAACCGGGTGAACCTGTACCTGGCGATCAGGAAACAGTACCTGCTCCTGAAGATGCAGTACCGGCCGTTCAGCCCGGTACGGAAGTCAGACCGCTCGATCCTTCCAAAGAAACCGCCGCAGAAGTCCATGTGGATGAAGAAACCGGTGAAGTGACCCTGACGGAAATCGAAGATACAGAGATTCCTCTGGCAAGAGCTTCGTACTGGGCACTTGTGAATCTTGTTACGGTTGTCCTTGATATCATCGCTGCCGTTATCCTGTGCATCTTTGCATGGCTGATCGGCAGAAAGAAGGAGACCGAAGAGGAAGAAGAAAGCGAAGAAAGAACGCAGATCGAGGAACAGGAAGACCAGGATGAAGAGGAAGAAGACAGGAAGCACAGAGTCATTCTGCCGTTGGCATCTGTCATAACCGCATTTGTCGCAGTCATTATCTTCCTGGTCACCGAAGACATGCGCAGTCCGATGGTCTATACCGACCGCTGGACAATCCTGATGATCATTCTTGCTATCATTGAATTCGTTATTGCCTTCGTTGGCATGCGCAATGAAAAACAGGAAGAAGAGGATCAGCCGCAGGAACAGGAATAAATCACTGATTCAGATCTGAAGACCATATCCACGCGATATGGTCTTTTTTTTAGGTGGCGGATGCTGTAAAAGATGAAAAGGTTTTCAATATGCTTAAAACATGAAAATATTTTCATGAAATTTATTTGAAAAATTGTGTTGACATCATGAAAACACTCAAGTATCATTCTAACCATAAATTCGATGAACAGAAGAGTACTCGGTCCTGTCCACAAGCGAGCTGAAACAGAGTGGGAGTTCAGCGGCAACGGTTCTGAGGAAGCGCATCTGGGAGAAGTCCTTCTGAACTCAGTAGGAAGGAACGCTGACCGGCGTTAATGGATGAGAGGTCTGTAGATATACAGGCAACCAGTGTGGTACCGCGATTTGATGTCGTCTCTGGATAGAGACGGCATTTTTGTTTCAGGGGGGTGATGAAATGCGACGAAGAAACAGCTGGCAAAGAAATACTGCAGAATCAGAACATGGCATCACAATGAAACAGAAAGAAAAATAAAGGAGAGAAAGAAAATGACAAACAAACTGATGAAATCCGCAATGGCAGCTCTGATGGCTCTGAGCATGACCGCATGTTCCTCCGGCACAGCCGATACAGCTGACACAAAGAAAGCAACGGAACTGGAACTGGTTACCAGTCTTGACCAGGCAATCCTGGCGCTGAATTCAAACAAGTGCGACGCAGTTGCTCTGGACGGTACAACCGCACAGAACTATGTCGATCAGTCCGACGGCAAGTTCGCAATGTCCGGCATCAACTTCGATCTGACAATGTACGGCGATTATGAAGGAACTGTCGCAGCTGCGAAAAAAGGCGAAGCATCTCTGATCGAAGCCGTCAACAAGATCATCGAAACCGCGACAACAACACCGAGCGGAAACGTTCCGGACGGATATAAAGACAGCTACTATACATGGTGGACGGCAATTGCCAAGATCCAGTCTGCGACAGAAGACGAAGATGCAATTGCAATTGTAGGCGACTATGATGTCACACCGAAAACAGCCATCGATGACACATATGCATATCTGCTGGATACAGCAGATCTCAAGAAGCCGGAACTGGATCTCTCCAGCGCAGACGGCGTTCTCAAGAGCGTTCTGGACAAAGGCGTTCTGGTCATTGCGACTTCTCCGGACTATCCGGCCAATGAATGGATCGATGACAACGGAACAGTATGGGGCTGTGAAATGATGCTGGCGAAGTACATCGCTGACTGCCTCGGTGTCAGCCTCAAGATCGAAACAATGGACTTCAGCGCAGTTCTGACAGCAGTTGATACCGGCAAAGTCGACCTCGGCATTTCCGGATTCGGATGGAAGGCAGACAGAGCAGATGCATTTGAACTCTCCGTCGGCTATACAGGCGATGATGATGTTTCCTTCCACACACTGATCGTTCCGGCTGACAAGGCAGACCAGTACAAGACGCTCGAAGACTTTGCCGGCAAGCATATCATTGCCCAGGCAGGTTCCCTCCAGCAGATGTATGTAGAAGATCAGATCCTGGTCTTTGACGGCGAATAAGGAGCAGCTGAGATGGGCCCGAGTATCATAGATGTGTTTCTGCAGTACTGGCCGATCTTCCTGAAAGGTACGGTCGGTACGCTGAAATATGCCTTCATCGCTGTATCATTAGGCAGCATCCTGGGTGCTCTCATCGCCCTGATCAATCTGTCTAAGAATAAGATCCTCAACGCGATCGGCATGATTTATGTCAACGTCCTGCGCGGCACCCCGCTGCTGGTGCAGATGTATATCGCATATTTCTTCATCCCGATCGCAATTCCCGCACTGAACAGCATTACAAAAGAAGTCTATGTCCTGATCGCGCTGATCCTCAACTCCAGTGCCTATGTATCTGAAATCATCAGAGGCGGCATCAATTCGGTCGACAGAGGACAGACCGAAGCGGCCAGGTCGCTGGGCATGACTGCTTCCCATACGATGACAAAGATCATCCTGCCGCAGGCCATCAAGAACATCCTGCCGGCACTGGCAAATGAATACATTGCCATGATCAAGGAAACCTCTCTGGCCGGAACGTTCATGCTGTATGAACTGATGTATACGAGAACACTGCTGGCCAACAAGTTCCTTGTCTGGCAGCCGCTGTTCATCATCGCCGGTATCTATCTCGTACTGACCCTGATCCTGTCATGGCTGGTACGGATCCTGGAAAGGAGGCTGAGCGTCAGTGACTAACACAAATGAAGTACTGATCGAAACAGTCAATCTGCAGAAGAACTTCGGCTGTCTCAAGGTTCTCAAGGGAATCAATGAGAAAATATACAAAGGCGAAGTCGTTGCCATCATCGGTCCTTCCGGCGGCGGCAAATCGACCTTCCTGCGCTGTCTGAACATGCTCGAAGAACCGACCGGCGGAAAGGTCATCTTCGAAGGCGATGTTCTCGACGCAAAGAGCACCGACCTCGATGCCCACCGCCAGAAGATCGGCATGGTCTTCCAGCAGTTCAATGTATTCCCGCATCTGACCGTCATGGACAATATCACCCTGGCCCCGACCCTGGAAAAGAAAATACCCAAGGCCCAGGCCGAAGCAGAGGCCATGCAGCTGCTGAAACAGGTCGGACTGGAAGACAAGGCAAAAGAATATCCCAGAAAGCTCTCCGGCGGCCAGAAACAGCGTCTTGCCATCGTCAGAGCCATGGCAATGCATCCGGATGTCATGCTGTTTGATGAACCGACATCCGCGCTCGACCCGGAAATGGTCAAGGGCGTTCTGGAAGTTATTCAGAAACTCGCTGAATCCGGCATGACATGTGTCATCGTCACCCATGAAATGGGATTTGCAAGAAATATTGCCGACCGGATCCTGTTTATCGATGAAGGCATCATCATGGAAAGCGGAACACCGGAGGAAATCTTCGATCATCCGCAGATTGCGCGTACACAGGAATTCCTGGCGCAGGTATTGTAGAAGGGAAAACAGATATGAAGACAACATTCAGTTATGACCATTACTACAAATACGACGAAATCAAATCCAATATCGAATATTTTGAAGCAAACTGTCCGGACCTTGTCAGTGTCGAAGTCAACTGTGTGACGGCAGAGGGCAGAAACCAGTATGCCGTAACGCTGACCAACAAGAAGACCGGCGATGCCCTGAGCAAGCCGGGCTGGTATCTGGACGGCAATATCCATGCCGGCGAAGTCACCGCATGCATGGCTGCCATGCATACCATGGACTACCTGCTGACCAACTACGGAACCGATCCGGAAGTCACAAAGATCCTGGATACGATGACGGTGTATATCATCCCCCGGGTGACACCGGACGGCGCGGAGACATATCTTTCCACACCGTATTTACTGCGTTCCGCCAACCGCGATTACAAGCCGGAAGAAGGCGGCGTCAAAAACGAAGACCTCGATGATGACGGCGTCATCCGGATGATGCGGATCCCGACACCGTACGGTGCCTGGAAGAAAGACGCTGACGATCCTTCGGTCATGGTTCTGCGCGGACCGGATGAAGACGAAGGCGAATTCTACGATATCTATCCGGAAGGCATTCTGGAAGAATTCGACGGCGATGAAAACCTGAAGATCAAGAAAGCTTCCTGGGGTCTGGACTTCAACCGGAACTTCCCGACCGGATGGAATCCGGAATGCCGGCAGCCGGGTGCAGGCGATTATCCGCTGAGCAACCCCGAATGCAAGGCACTGGCAGATTTTGTTCTGTCCCATCCGAACATCGGCGGTGCGGCGATCGGCCATACCAGCGGCGGCATCATCCTGTATCCGCCCGGAACAAGACCGGAGAAGACAGCACCTGCCCATGATATCAAGGTCATGAAGGCAATCGCCGATATGGGCAAAGAAGAACTGGACTATGTCCCGATCAATATCTTTGACTCCTTCATCAGCGATCAGGATCATTATGATTCCGGTGCGTTCGATGACTGGTGCTATCAGGCCCAGGGCATTCCGGCATATACCATGGAATTCTGGGATGTCTCCACCAAGGCGGGCGTACCGCACAAATGGGGTGAAAAGGAAACACCGCTGGACAGCCTGAAACGGTATTATGCCATTGTGAAATGGGTAAAGGAAAACGCTCCCCAGTACTATCTGGACTGGACGGAATATGATCATCCTTCCTTCGGCAAGGTCGAGATCGGCGGCATCAACTTCAAGTTCACCGCCCAGAATCCGCCCGAGAACATGCTCTGCAATGAATGCGAACATGATACGAAGTTCAATATCCGCTTCATGAAGGCAATGCCGAAAGTAACGGTTGATGCACTGTGCGCGGAAAAGGTAGCAGACGGAATCTGGTCCGTCACTGCCGTCATTGCCAATAAAGGCTATCTGCCGACAAATCTGACCGAAGCTGCGATTGAACAGGGTGTCGCAAAGCCGGTCGAAGTTTCGATCTGCGGCTGCGAGCCTGTCTCCGGAAAAGCAGCGGAGAAGATCGGCCATCTGGCCGGCTACAGCCAGACCGTTACCGGCGCCTTCTATGGCAATATCACGACATTTGCCAATGCCAAGGCAAAGAAAAAGATGCACTGGATCGTCAAGGGACAGCCGGGTGACAAGGTAACTGTCAGCGTCTGCTCCATGAAAGCAGGAACAGCGGAAAAGACGATCGAACTGTAGTACAATGGTCATATGAAAAAAATGATCACCGTTCCGCAGTTCTATGCGGAACCGGAAACACTGCAGCTGAAAAATCTAAGAGGACTGCGTACAGACAGCGCTGCTTTCAGCGATGAAGAGTGCACGCAGCCTCTTTTTTCACATGAATTCTATGAATGCACATTTACCGATATCACTTTCAGAGGCAGAATGAGCGGATGTCTGTTCGCAGACTGCATCTTCGATCACTGCGATTTTTCCAATATCGATCTGAGCGAATCCGTCTGCCGCAGAGTGCAGTTCAAAGCCTGCCGCATGACCGGTACCGAATGGGTCCGTTCTTCTTTTCAGGATACGGAATTCAGCAGCTGCCATTGCGGATATGCCAACTTCTACGGAGCGAAATGGAAACTGTGCGCTCTGACCGATTCTAAATTCACGGAAGCGTCTCTGTCTGAATCGAAGTTCAATGATGTCCGGCTCAGCCGCTGCGATTTCACAAAAGCCGAATTTGCGCTGACCAGTCTGAAAGGAATGGACTTCAGCGATTCTGTCATTGACGGGTTTACGGTCAGCCCGGAGTCGCTGAAAGGCGTGATCATGAATGAAGAACAGGCACTTGCCTGTGCGGTTCTGCTCGGTATCCGGATCAGACATTGACGATTTCACAAATCTTTCACAAAACTAACATTTAATTCACACAGGGTTTCAGTACGATATCAGTGTCAAAAAAGACATGTTATTTCTTTCCCTCCCGATAAAAGAAAGAAAAAGGAACCTGTGCCAGCAGGTTCTTTTTTCAGATATAAGATGAGCGTAAGGAGAAAAGCAATGGAATTCGATCTCACCAAACCGTATTGTTTCTACTTCAATGAACTTTCAAAAATACCCCGCGGATCGCGCAATGAAAAAGCTGTATCCGACTATGTCGTATCCTTTGCGAAAGAGCAGGGACTGCCGTATATACAGGATGCTGTATACAACGTGATCATCGACAAACCCGGCACACCCGGCTATGAAGACGCTCCTTGTGTCATCATGCAGGCACACCTGGATATGGTCTGTGAAAAGAACAATGATTCCGATCATGATTTCACAAAAGATCCCCTGGATCTGTATGTCGATGAAGAGGGATGGCTCCATGCCAGAGGAACGACACTGGGTGCCGATGACGGCATGGGCGTTGCCTATATGATGGCAATCCTGGCTTCCAAAGACATTCCCCATCCGCCTGTATCCTGCGTCTTTACGACGATGGAAGAAATCGGTCTGCTCGGTGCTTCGGCAATCACGAAGGATATGGTTCACGGCAAGCGCATGATCAACCTGGACGGCGGCGGGGAAACCGCAACGACTGTCTCTTCTGCCGGCGGCGCATCTGCGTATATGCACTGCCCTTTGAAGTTTGAGGAAAACACAAAGCCGGCATATGTACTGAAAATCAGAGGTCTGCTCGGCGGCCACTCCGGTGCGGAAATTCATAAAGAACGTGGCAATGCCAATAAAATTGCCGCAAGGATTCTCAAAGAGGCACAGCTGTATGGTCTGGATATCACGCTGGTATCGTTCAGCGGCGGACTGAAATACAATGCCATTCCCCGGGAAGCAGATGTATGCTTTGTCTCTTCTGCTGCGAAAGAAGAACTGGAAAAGAGTCTGGCTGCTTCTGCCGAAAAAATCAAAGCAGAACTGGAATTCTCGGATGCCGGATTCAAGGCAGTGCTGGAAACAGCCGAAGCTTCACAGGCAATTGCAAAGGAGATTTCTGACCGTTTCCTGAATTTTGTCTTCCTGATGCCGGACGGCTTCCGGCATAAGTCCATGGCCATCGAAGGCCTGACAGCCGCTTCGCTCAACTGCGGAGTCATCCGTACGGATGAAAACGAAATCGTCATTGAAGACCTCGTGCGCAGTGCCCTTGCGAGCCATACGGATATCATGCTGGAACAGCTGCAGGTGCTTTCCTCCCTGCTGGGCATCGAACTGAAAGTATCGGACCGCTATGCCGGCTGGGCTTACAGCGAAACGTCGCAGATGCGGGATTATCTGGAAGAAGCAGTTGCGGAGCATGGCGGCATCCTGATGAAAAAGGCATCCCACGGCGGTCTGGAATGCGGTATTTTCAAAGGCCTTGAACCGGAGATGGATATTATTACCTTCGGTCCGATTGCCCAGAATTCACATACGCCGCAGGAACGCCTTGATCTGGCATCTTTTGACAGATCCTACGATATTCTCTGCGATGTTCTGAAGAAATGCAGATAACCTGCATCCATTCCTGCAGTATCAATACAGATAAGGAGTCATACAGCCATGAATGCAATACATGCCGGAAACATCCCGCTGATCCTGTGCGGAATCTTCTATGCCGTATTATGTATTTTCAGTATCGTGACAGGTCTGATCTACAGCAGCGGAAAACGGGAACTGAACCCGCTGGAACTCTCGGACAGTTTCATGAAAAAACTGGATACGGCAGAAAAAAGAAACAGATTTGCCAGAAAGATGGGCTTTGTGACATTTGCCGTAGGCATCGTCCAGGGCATCACCAGCTGGTCCGTTCTGAAAGCAGGCAGTCCGCTGAACTACTGGACAGCGCTGGGCTTTACATTGTTTTCGATCGGTTCGGTGTCCGTCAAGCTGAAGGGAAAGATCAATGCCTTCCCGCTGCTGAAGGCTGCCGCATATACAGCGATCCTGATTGTACTGCTTCTTGGCAGCACAAGAGCACTGTTTTTCTGAACCATGCATGAAAGAGACCGTTTCCTCATCAGGGAACAGTTTTTTCATGTATAATTATTTTTGTATATACATTACTTTCAATACGTATGGGAGGCATCATTGTGAATACGAAACAGATCAAGATAGAACAGGGTATTCTGGAGGGAGAACTGGCCGGCAGCTATATGATTTTCCGCGGTGTGCCGTATGCAAAGGCTCCCGTCAACGACCTTCGGTTTAAAGCACCGCGTCCGGCTGAAAGCTGGGACGGTGTCCGTCCGGCACTTGAATTTGCGCCGATCTGCCCGCAGCCCGTGATCAAAGATGGCTTCTATGATAAAGAATTCTATACCGATCCGGCATATCCGGTACCTGCCCAGAGCGAAGACTGTCTTTATCTGAATATATGGGCACCTTCCGAAGTGAAAAGGGGAGGCTGTCCGGTCGCTCTCTGGATCCATGGCGGAGCGTTTGACCATGGCTTCGGCAGCGAGATGGAATTTGACGGCGCTGCCTATGCCGCAAGAGGCGTCATCCTGGTGACGATCAATTACCGGGTCGGCGTATTCGGCTTCCTTGCTCTGGAAGATCTCCGGAGAGAAGATGTGAATAAATCCACCGGCAACTGGGGTATTCTCGATCAGATTGCCGCACTGCGCTGGGTGCGCAGGAATATTGAAGCGTTCGGCGGCGATCCGGACAGGATCACGGTATTCGGACAGAGCGCCGGAGCCATGAGCGTACAGACACTGATTTCATCGCCTCTGACCAGAGGCATGATCCACAGTGCAATCATGCAGAGCGGCGGCGGTTATAAAAACGGTCTTGCCGGTGCCCAGGAACTGCCGGATGCCTATGCGACAGGCAAGAAGATCATGGAACTGTGCGGTGTCAGATATCTGCGGGAACTCAGAAATATACCGGCGGAAAAACTGGTTGAGATCCTGCCGGATCTGTATAAAGAAACACAGGGACTGGCATTCAAACCGGTTGTGGATGACTGGGTGCTGGAAGAAGGAACCGACAGCGCTCTGGAGAATGACCGCATCCATGATATTCCGTACATGATCGGATGCACGGCAGATGATATCTTCAAGCCGGAAGGAGAAGACGGAAGAAATTCAGCGCTTTATAAAGGCTGTGCCGATTTTGCGGAAATGCGTACACGGGTTTCGGATCAGCCGGTGTATGTGTATTACTTTGCCAAGAGACTGCCGGGCGATGAAGCCGGTGCATTCCATTCCAGTGAACTCTGGTACATGTTCGGAACGCTGGACAGAAGCTGGCGGCCGATGAACCGCAGAGACTTCATTCTCAGCCGGACGATGCTGGATATGTGGACGGACTTTATGAAAAAAGCCGATCCGGGCAATGGCTGGCGTCCGTATTCCAAGGAAAGCTTTATCCGTACATTGATGTAAATGCAGAAGGGCGGAGCAGATTCCGTCCTTTTCTGTGTCATAATGAAAATACTGCCGGTACAGACAGGCAGTATAAGAAGAAAGTCTGTGTGGTCTATGAGAATATTTACAGCCATTCTGCCGGATGAAGAAATGCGGCAGGCACTTGCATCCCTGCAGGAAGAACTGCAGCACAGCGGTATCCGGGGCAGATTCACGGATCCGTACAATCTGCATATGACACTGTCATTCATCGGAGAATACGGCAATCCGGACGCAGTCATGGATGTACTGGAAGAGATTTCCTTTGAACCGGTCTGCCTGCAGATGGAAGCCATTGAAAAATGGAATGATCTTCTGGTCTGTACATTCCGAAAAAATGATGTTCTGGAAAACAATGTACGGCGGCTGCGGCGGGCACTTGCGGAAAACGGGATTCCTTATGACCGGAAGAACTTCCGTCCGCATATCACCCTGGCAAGAAAGACAGCAGGGGAGGCAGAACTGCCGGTGCCGGATCTCATGATGGAAGCGGATACGGTTTCCCTGATGAAGTCGGAACGGCACAGAGACCATATGGTCTATACCGAAATCGGAGCCGTTCATTATGAGCAGACAGATATTGATGAAGCACAATAAAAACCGGACATGATCCAATGTCATTAAGTTAAGCTTGTGCTGAACGGATGACGAACACACTCATACTTGAAAACAGTATGGGTGTTTTTTTCTGACTTTTTTTACGTAAAAG
>CADABS010000009.1 GCA_902786245.1 uncultured Erysipelotrichaceae bacterium | reverse complement strand
CTTCAGCGGCCGACATAGCCTTCGGGTGAAGTAAGCACGTTGCCAGGTAATGGATATCCGCATCGGATATCCTTTTTTTTCAATACGGAATATAATGGTATTCTGTTATGGCAGAGGTCTTTATGAAAAACTTATGTTTACAGACAAATACAGTTGAAGAAACACACGCACTGGGAAGAAAAATCGGATCCGCCGTCAGAGGAAACATGGTGATCCTGCTGGATGGCGATCTGGGAGCGGGCAAGACCACTCTGACCCAGGGAATCGCACAGGGTCTCGGTGTAAAGCGGAATGTGACTAGTCCGACGTTTACGATTCTGAAAGTATATAAAGGACGGATGCCTTTATACCATATTGACGCATACAGGCTGGAAGGCATTTCACAGGATCTCGGATTTGAAGAACTGATGGAAGACAACGGTCTGACGGTCATCGAATGGTCGCAGTTCGTGCCTGATCTTGTGCCGGAAGAAAATCTGAAAATTTCGATCCGCCTTGGAAACGAAGACAGCCGGATGTTTGAGATGAGCGCATCCGGCGCAGCGTATGAACAGCTGCTGGAGGAACTCGTATGATTACATTATGCATGGATACAAGCCATATCTATCTTGTACTCGGTCTGATCCGCGACGGTGAAGTCATTGACCGGGTTCAGAACGAATGCTGGAAGAGACAGTCCGAAGAAATCTTTCCCCAGCTGATCGCACTGCTGGAAAGAAACGGTTTACATCCGGAAGATATCGGCAGCGTCGTCATTTCCGACGGTCCGGGTTCCTATACCGGTGTCCGCATCGCGATGACGGTTGCCAAGGTCTTCTGTGCAATGAAGATTATTCCTCTCTATACAATCAGTACCCTGCGTCTTTATGCCGGCGGAGAAACATGCCGTGTAATCATGGACGCAAGAGGAAAACGTGTCTATACCTGCGCCTATGTCAATGGTGTGCCTTCTGAAGAAGAAAGCGTCCGGGAAACCGCAGAACTGACAATTGATCCGGCTGAGACAGTGACCGGCGACGGCAGACTCGTGGGCAGACAGGATTCCTGGCCGGACATTGCTTTATGTTTCGCAAAGACACAGTCCGCCTGGAAAAAAGCAGAGAATGTGCATGAAGTCGTTCCGGATTATCTGAAATCCAGCGATGCATATATGGTAAAGAAATGATACGGAAAATGACAGCGGAGGATCTGCCGCAGGTAATGGCAGTTGAGAATGAGTCTTTTCCGGATAGTCCCTGGCCTCAAAAGGAATTTCTGTACGAACTGAATGAAAATCCTTTCGCCATTCTTTCCGTATATGAAGAAGACGGCAGGATCCTGGGATATATCGATCTCTGGATCATGTATGACCAGGCCCAGATTGCCAATATCGCGGTCGCTTCAGAAGCCCGTCAGCGCGGCATCGGCCAGCAGCTGATGAATGATGCGGTGCGCAGATCCATAGAAAATGAATGTGAATTTCTCAGTCTCGAGGTACGGGTATCCAACACACCCGCCCGCAGTCTGTATGAGAAAAACGGCTTTATCCAGGCAGCAGTCCGGAAACAGTATTATGAAAACGGCGAGGATGCTTACCTGATGATCAAGCCGGTCGGAGGTTTGAATAATGACAGTATTGCTTGCGATTGAAAGCAGCTGTGATGAAACAGCTGCGGCAGTAGTAAAAGACGGACATGAAATACTGTCCAATATCGTATCTTCCCAGATCAATGTGCACACACTGTACGGCGGTGTTGTGCCGGAAGTTGCCAGCCGGATCCATGTGGAAAATATTTCCGCAGTCGTGACGGAAGCACTGAAGCAGGCAGATACGGATATGGATGGAATCGATGCGGTGGCATTTACACAGGGACCCGGTCTGATCGGCTCTCTGCATGTCGGCGTACAGGCAGCCAAGACAATTGCCTGGGCTTTCCATAAGCCGCTCGTGCCGGTCAACCATATGACCGGACACATCTATGCCAACTGCTTTGTCGCAGAACTGCGCTTTCCGCTGATGGCTCTGGTAATCTCCGGCGGCCATACGGAACTGGTATGGATGCAGAATGAATGGGATTTCAAAGTGCTCGGTACGACAATGGATGATGCGATCGGCGAAGCCTATGACAAAGTCGCAAGAGTGCTCGGACTCGGCTATCCCGGCGGTCCGAAAATCGACAGAATCGCCAAAGAGGGCAGTGAACATTACACACTGCCCACACCGAAAACCGTCAATCCCTATGATTTTTCCTTCTCCGGTCTGAAAACTGCCGTGCTGCAGCTGATCCAGCGGGAAGAAAAAGCCGGACGTGAAATCAATACTGCCGATGTGGCTTATTGCTTTCAGGAAACCGCACTGCGTTCGCTGGTAAAGAAAACATTGGCTGCAGTGGAAGAATACAGACCGGAAATGCTGGTACTGGCCGGCGGCGTGGCGGCGAATTCCAGACTCCGGGTGATGATGGAAGAAGAAATGAAAAACAGAAAGGACACGGAACTGATCATTCCGCCTCTGTACTGCTGTACAGACAATGCGGCGATGATCGGCGCAGCCGGATATGTCGCATATAAACATGGACAGTTCGGCACATTCGATCTTTCTGCCGATCCGGGAATGGCCATGCCGGGTGAAGATTGCTAAAAAACGCATATTTTCACAAAGTGTCTTTAGTGATACTATTGTTTCGGTGATGACATATGAGTAAAAGAACAGTTCCCAAAGCAACACTGCAGAGATATCCGGTCTATCTGAAAGCACTCAGAAAGCTGAGAGCAGACGGTGTGCGCAGAGTCATGTCCCGAGAACTGGCTGAACTGGTATCGATCGAATCGACAACGATCCGCCGCGATTTCAGTTTTCTCGGCAACCTGGGCAAACAGGGCTACGGCTACAGCGTCGATACGCTGATCTCCGTCTTTTCCCAGGAACTCGGCGTGAACTTCGATGAGAAGATCATTCTTGTCGGATGCGGCAACCTCGGCAGAGCGCTGCTGAATTACAATAACTGGAATCATGTCGTCGGGGAAATCGTATGCGCATTTGATATCGATCCGGAAGCAGCTGGACCGGCACCGGTGCCGGTGTATGCGCTGCAGAGTCTGAAAGAGCACATACCGGACGGATGCCGGATCGCAATTCTGTGCATATCGCAGGATGTGCAGGAAACAGTCGATCTGCTCATCAGCAACGGAATCCGCGGAATCGTCAGCTTTGCGATGGATCACTTCACGGTGCCGCAGGATGTTTATGTCAAGCATGTAGATATCGTATCGTCAATTCAGGAACTGGTATTTGAAACCAATTCACTGAAGAAATAACAAGGGGAGAACAGAAATTATGCCAACAGAAATGAGCGTGCGCGAATTATACGCGCTGACTGCCGAAGGAACAGAACTGGAAAAAGATCAGATTGAGTACATTCAGGTACAGGGCTGGATCAGAACCAACCGGGCCGGCAAGAATGTATCGTTTATCGCGCTGAATGACGGCACATACTTTCAGAATGTACAGATCGTCTATTCATCGGATACGCTGAACAATTACGATGAGGTATCAAGATACCTGACCGGCGCAGCGGTTTCGGTCATCGGCAGATATACCGTTACACCGGATGCCAAGCAGCCTTTTGAAATCCAGGCAACGGAGATTACGCTGGAAGGCGGATGCGACGGAACCTATCCGCTGCAGAAGAAAAGGCATTCATTTGAATACCTGCGGGAGATCGGCCATCTGCGTCCGCGTGCAAATACGTTCTCTGCGGTTTTCAGAGTGCGTTCCTGCCTGGCAATGGCAATTCACCAGTTCTTCCAGGATCAGGGATTTGTCTATGTCAACACGCCGATCATTACCGGAAACGATGCGGAAGGTGCCGGTGAGACATTTACCGTAACGACCCGCGATGATGCACAGTATGAGCAGGATTTCTTCGGAAAACATGCTTCTCTGACAGTATCCGGACAGCTGCAGGCTGAAGCCTTTGCGCTGGCATTCCGCGATGTATATACATTCGGTCCGACATTCAGAGCGGAAAACTCGAATACGACGACCCATGCGGCTGAATTCTGGATGATCGAGCCGGAAATGGCATTTGCGGATCTGGAATATGACATGGATGTCATCGAAGACATGATCAAGTACTGCATCGATTACGTTCTTGATGCATGTCCGGAAGAAATCAGATTCTTCAATGAAAGAATCGATACGACTCTGCTGGACAGACTGAATCATGTCAGAAACAGCGAATTCCGCCGTATGCCGTATACCGAAGCAATCGAGATCCTGAAGAAGGCTTCTGAATCGGGCGAAGCGAAATTCGAAAACAGCAATATCTACTGGGGCATGGACCTCAATACGGAACATGAACGCTATATCACGGAGAAGGTCGTCAACGGTCCGACGTTCCTGATTGATTATCCGGCTGAAATCAAGGCATTCTATATGCGCCAGAATGATGACGGCAAAACGGTCGCCGCATGCGATCTGCTGGTGCCGGGTGTCGGCGAACTGGTCGGCGGCTCCCAGAGAGAAGAGCGCCTGGATGTGCTGGAAAAGAAGATGGATGCGCTCGGAATGAACAAAGAAGGTCTGGAATGGTATCTTGATCTGCGCAGATACGGCGGATGCCAGCATGCCGGATTCGGACTCGGCTTCGAGAGACTGGTCATGTATGTCACCGGTATGGAAAACATCCGTGACGTCATCCCGTTCGCCAGAACGCCGAAGAACCTTCTGTTCTGATCTGTTCAGAGTTTTTGCGGGAATGCGGTTTCAGTCCTGAAATCCATTCCCGTTTTTAAGGAGTATTATGTTATATCAGGTAAGCAGAGCATCCAAGTATTTCGGTGCAGATGCCGTATTTGAGGATGTCAACTTTGAAATCAAAGGAACGGAAAAAATCGCGATCGTCGGACGCAACGGCTGCGGAAAGACGACCTTTTTGCGCTGCATGTGCGGGGAAGATTCCTTTGATCGAGGAACCGTATCCTGCCAGAACGGAACGACAATCGGCTATCTTGCCCAGAAGGTGCTGGAACATGACGACTGGACCGTGCGGCAGGAACTGATGACGATCTACAGCCGTATCTTTGATCTGCAGAAGCGGATGCAGGAACTCGAAGAAAAGATGACGCTTGAGGTGACAGACAAGATCCTTGCCCAGTATTCCGATCTGCAGGAACAGTTTGAGCGCAGCGGCGGCTACAGCTGGGAGTCGGAAATGAAGACCGTATTCACCCGGTTCGGATTCGGCGATGAAGATCTGGACCGGCCGATCGGCGAGTTCTCGGGCGGTCAGAAAACAAGGATCGCATTTGTGCGTCTTCTGCTGTCCAAACCGGATATTCTTCTGCTGGATGAGCCGACGAACCATCTGGACCTGGACGCCATCGAATGGCTGGAAGGATATGTGAAAAACTACCCCAAGGCAGTGGTAGCCGTGTCGCATGACCGGATGTTTCTGGACCGCATCGCGGACTGTGTCTATGACATGGAATACGGGAAGATGAAGAAATATGCCGGCAATTATTCTTCCTATACGGTGCAGAAAAAGAATGATCTTGAACGTCTGCAGCAGGCATACAACCGCCAGCAGAAAGATATTGGGCGCCTGCAGATGCTGATTGAGAAATTCCGCTATAAAAAGAACAAGGCGGCCTTTGCCCAGTCCAAGATCAAGTATCTGGACAGGATGGAGAAAATCGAACTGGAAAAGGCGGATGACAAAACATTCCATGCCAGATTCACACCGGCCATCAAAGGCGGAGAGCGGGTCCTGGACGTGGAAAAGCTGCAGATCGGATATGACTCGGTTCTGTGCGAAGTGACGATGTCCATGCGCCGCGGCGACAGGACAGCGGTCATCGGTCCCAACGGAACCGGCAAATCGACATTCGTCAAAACGCTGATGGGACTGACCGGGAAAAAAGGCGGAAGCTTCCTGTTCGGCCATCAGATCGAACCGGGATATTTTGATCAGCAGCTGGCCCAGTTCTCCAGCGGCAAAACCGTTCTGGAAGAGATCTGGGATGAAAATCCGGAACTCGACCGTACCGCGATCCGCGGTGTCCTGGGACAGTTTCTGTTTTCGGCGGACGATGTATTCAAAACCGTCGATGTGCTCAGCGGCGGAGAAAAAGTCCGGCTTTCCCTGGCAAAACTGCTGCTGAAGCATTCCAATCTGCTGATCCTTGACGAACCGACCAACCATCTCGATATCCCCGGCAAGGAAGCACTGGAAGAATCGCTGAAAGACTATACGGGTACGCTGCTGTTCGTATCTCATGACCGGTATTTCATCCGGCAGCTGGCAACGTCCCTGCTCGTCCTTTCGGATGGCGGGGCGGAATTCCTGCCGATGACATATGCGGAATACATGGAAAAGACAGAAGCCAGACAGGCCGTGGAAAACCGTTCCCGGCAGAATGAAAAAGCCCAGGCGCAGAGCAGAAACAGACAGCTTTCGCCGGAGGCGCTGCGGCGTCAGATTGCCCGTCTGGAAGAGCAGATCACCGCAAAGGAAACCGAACTGGAGGAAAAGCGGAATCTCCGCTTCGAGCCGGAATACTATCATGACTTCCAGAAAATGAATGAACTGGATGAAACGATCGACGTTCTTGAAAACGAGATCGCATCGCTTATGAATCAATGGGAAGAACTCAGTGAAAACTGATTGTTCTTCTTTTTATTGTTCTTTTCAGTTGGGATATAATATAGACAGAATATCAGCTATATAAGGAGAAATCATCATGTCGAAATGCTTAGTTGCACAATCAGGCGGACCGTCCTCGGTAATCAATGCGACGGTCGCAGGCATCGTCAAGGCAAACCAGATGAATCCTCTCTATGACAGGGTTCTGGGAGGTCTCAACGGCATCGAAGGCATCCTGCAGGAGCGCTTTGTCGATCTGACGGATATGAGCGATGAAGAGCACCGCATTCTGCGCCAGACACCTTCATCCGCACTGGGATCATGCCGCTACAAACTGAAACGGTCCAATTCCGAAGACTTTGAGAAGATCTTCGCGATCCTGGAAAAGAATGACATCGAAGTGCTGTTCTATATCGGCGGCAATGATTCGATGGATACTGTTGCGGCACTGTCGGAATACGCCGCCAGAAATAATATTTCAAACCGCCGGTTCATCGGCTGCCCGAAGACCATCGACAATGATCTGATGCATATCGACCATGCGCCGGGTTTCGGCAGCGCGGCGAAATTCATTGCGACAACTGCACTGCAGTGCTGGCTGGATGTGAATGTGTATCCGGCTTCCCGCAAGGAAGTATTCATTATGGAGACGATGGGCAGAGATGCCGGATGGCTGGCAGCTTCGGCCTGTCTTTCCGGAATCGTGGATATTCTGATTGTACCGGAAAAGCCGTTTGACAAAGACCTCTTCCTGTCCCGGGTCAAGGAGTGCATTGAACAGACATCCAAATGCTTCGTTGTCGTTTCGGAAGGCGCGCATTATCTTGACGGCACCTACATCAAAGCAGGGGAGGCAAAAAACGATCTGTTCGGACATGCCGTTCTCGGCGGAGCGGGAAAGACACTGGAACAGATGATCCTGGAAGCAGGCGTATGTTCCCGCTGCAAGGTACAGGATCTTTCCACTGCCCAGCGCTGCCATGCGTCAGAGCAGTCCGGTACGGATGTGACTGAGTCATACCGGCTCGGCATCAGTGCCCATATGCGCAGTGCGAATCCGGCATTTACCGGCAGGATGGTAAGCATCCGCCGCAAAGAAGGGGAGGAATACGATACCGAGTATTTCGATATCGAAGCAGATCAGGTGGCCAACTATGTCCGCAACTTCCCGGAAAACTGGCTCCTTCCGGATTATCGGGGCATTACCGAGGAAGCAGAGAAATATCTGCGTCCGCTCATTCAGGGATCGCAGGCGCTGATCATGAAGGACGGACTGCCGGCTTATATCCGGCCGTATTACATGAAATGAAAAAAGAACGCCGACGGGCGTTCTTTTCATATGGCGGAGAAGGAGGGATTTGAACCCCCGCACGCTTGCACGTCTGCTGGTTTTCGAAACCAGTCCCTTCAGCCTCTTGGGTACTTCTCCATGCGAATAGTAGTATAGCATAAATGGCGGAGAGAATGAAACAATCTTTTTCTGTATTGCAATGGCGGAAGGAAATGTGCGGATCGCCCCGTGGAAGCTGTTCTTTGATGTATAATACCGGTATTGCGAGGTATTTACCATGAATGAAATCGAAAGAATCATTGCACTGTCCGATGCGTTCGGACCCTCCGGCTTTGAAGATGACGTTGCGGCCATCGTCAAAGAAGAACTGAGCGGCTATGAAACCGTGACCGATCATATGACCAATGTCCGCTGCGAAAAGGAAAAAGACAGCGACAAACCGAGAATCATGTTTGACGCGCATATGGATGAAGTCGGACTGATCGTCCAGGCTGTACGTCCCAACGGAACGATGCGCATTCTGCCGCTGGGCGGATGGAACCGTCTTTCTTTTCCCAATACATCCTTCCGTATCCGGACAAAAGACGGAAATACGGTCCGCGGTGTCGTATCTGCCAGACCTCCGCATTTCATGGATAAATCCAAAGGGATGAGCGTGCCTGAAATGTCAGAGCTGGTTCTGGACTGCGGTACTTCTTCCGCCGACGAAACCCATGCTCTGGGACTGGGCATTGCTTCACCTGCGGTTCCGGATGTCTCATGCGAATATGATGAGGAACGGGGAATATTCTACGGCAAAGCTTTCGATGACCGGATCGGTGTTGCGGCAGCCATCGAAGTTCTGAACGGTCTGCAGGAAGAAGAACTGCCCTGCAATGTCCAGGGAAGCTTCTCGGTGCAGGAGGAAGTCGGCGAAAGAGGCGTACGGGCGAATATGTCTGCCCTGAAGCCGGATGCGGTGATCTGCTTTGAAGGATGCCCGGCCGATGATACATTCAGTGAAGATTATATGATTCAGTCCGCTCTCGGAAAAGGACCGATGCTGAGACACATGGATGTTTCGATGATCACAAACTGGCGCTTCCAGAAGCTGGCGCTGGACACAGCCCGTGAAATGGGCATTCCGGTCCAGGAATCCGTCCGCTCCGGCGGCGGTACAAACGGCGCTGCGGTCAATACGGATTACGGCATTCCGGCAATCGTCATCGGCATTCCCGTCCGCTATATTCACTCCAGCTACTGCTGGTGCCGTCTGGATGACTATCAGAATGCGGTCAGACTGGCATCGGAACTCTGCCGCAGACTTGACCGGGAGACGGTCAATCGCCTGTAATGCGCATTGTAGAAGAAAAAACACAATGGTATAATATTTTCGATATGGAGGTCAGATAACATGGCTGTTTTGGACAAAATCAAGGATTTCATTGCCCCGGAAGAAGACGACGAAGAAGAGGAAGAACTCGTTTACACGGAAGCGGAGACAGTTCCGGTGAGCACATACGAAACAAAGCAGACAAAAGTCACAAATATTCCGAGCGGCGCCCAGATGGTGCTGTTTGAACCGAGAAGTTTTGAAGAATCCGAGGAGATCGCCCGTCATCTCAAACAGAGAAGGGCATGCGTTGTCAACCTGCACCGTCTGCAGAGAGAATTCGCACAGCGCACGATCGATTTCCTGACCGGTGTCGTATTCGCACTGGATGGAACGATTCAGAAAATCGGTCATAATGTCATTCTCTGCACACCGAAGAGTGTCAGCGTTGACGGTGTCATTTCGCTGGACAGCGACGATGACTGATCAGCCGGATTATACATCACTGATTGCGCATGCGCAGGATCTGCAGGACAAGAGCAGGCTTTGGCACAGATCGCTCGCCACTGCTTTTCTCAATGAAGAAGAACAGGCAGCGGTATTGAAAAATGTCATCTGCGACAGCTGTGTCAGGCTGGACGGCGGCTATCCTGAAGCACAGAAAAAGAAAGTCATTTTCCTTTCGGATGAGGAAGATGACTTTTCTGATATTGTCTGTCTCTGTGCCGAACTCGACCAGCGTTTCCGGAAGATCGGACACCGTGATATTCTCGGAGCGCTGATGCATCTGCAGATCGACCGCCACAGCTTCGGTGATTTCTGGGTGGATGAAAACCGGATCTACCTGTATACATCCCCGTCCATGGCCGGCTTTCTGATCGATCATCTCTTCCGGATCGGACAGCTGAGCGTCTCCTTCCATGAGATTGCAGAGCGGCCTGCCCAAGTGTTCAGAACCGAACAGATCAGCTGTGTCATCGCCAGTGAAAGACTGGATGCGATTGTCGCCGGACTGACAAAAAGCAGCCGTTCCGAGGCCAAGGAAATGATCCGCAGAGGGCTTGTTCAGGTCAATCACGTCACGCTTGAAGAGCCTGATGAATTGTGTAATAATAACGTTACGATTTCGATCCGCGGGACCGGACGCTTCGTTTATCTGGGCACGGTCAGGAAGACGCGGAACGGTCGTCTGGCAGCGGAATTCCTGCATTATATCTGAGAGGTGGACACATGGCAGCGCAGAGACCGACATTTCGGGTGATGAAAAACGGATATGATCGGTTTGCGGTAGATGAAGCAATTGAACGCTACGCTGCGGAAGTGGATCTGCTGGAACGGAAGATAGAAGTCTATCAGGAACAGCTGGTTGAAACCGCCAGACAGCTGGAGGAATCGAAAGCAAAAATGATCGAGATGCAGAACACGGAAGATGTCCGGAAAGAAGCAGCGGACAGTATTGCAAGGCTATCGCTGCGGGAAGCCAATGAGATCATCAACACCGCGCAGAAAAACGCGGATGCGATCATCCGTGAAGCACTGACATCCGCCCGCGGTATCCTGGAGGATCTGACGATTCTGTACCAGGAAGCAGGCAATGTCAAATCAGATGCCAGCGGCAAGCTTGAGCATCTGCTGAAAGAACTCGATTCATTCTCACTTCCGGAAATGCCGGATCTGATGTGGCTCAAAGAAGCCGAAGAAAAACTGCGCTGATCAAGACGCGCTTCCCCATGCGGAAATCCAGAGAATCTGTGGTTGGTGAAAACAGATCAGAAACATGCGGACAGACATCACTTGTGAGCGGTCGTATTTCCCGCGTTAAGGGAAGCAATGAGGGCCCGTAAGGGAACTAAGGTGGTACCGCGTTATGATGACGTCCTTAGATTGCAAGGACGTTTTATTTTTTACAGCGACGGAGGAAAAGAAAATGGACTATAAAACAACGCTGAACATGCCGAAAACCGACTTTGAAATGCGCGGCAATCTGGCAAAGAAAGAACCGGGTATCCTGGAAAACTGGGAAAAGAACGATCACTATAACGAAATCATCCGCCGGCACGAAGGACAGAAGCCGTTTATTCTTCACGACGGCCCGCCGTATGCCAACGGCGATCTGCATGCCGGTACCGCGATGAACCGCGTGATCAAGGACTTCATCGTCCGCAGCCATGCAATGAGCGGCTATTATACACCGTTCTTCCCGGGCTGGGATACACACGGACTGCCGATTGAAAACGCAGTGCAGAAGCTCGGTGTCGACCGCAAGAGCATGTCCGGCGCTGATTTCAGACGCAGATGCGATGAATACGCACACGGCCAGATCAAAACACAGATGGCGACAGAAAAGAGACTGGGCCAGATCGCGGACTATGAACATCCGTATATCACCCTGAACAAAGACTTCGAAGCAAGACAGATCCGTTCCTTTGAGAAGATGGCTCTGGACGGCCTGATCTTCCAGGGACTGAAGCCGATCTACTGGTCGCCGTTCAATGAAACAGCGATTGCGGATTCTGAAATCGTATACCGCGACGTCAAGGACGCAACGATCTACCTGGCATTCCAGGTTGCGGACGGCAAGGGTGTTCTGGATGAAAATGATTACTTTGTCATCTGGACAACGACTCCCTGGACGATTCCGGCCAACCAGGCAGTATCGCTCAATCCGGATCTGCGCTATGCGGAAGTTCAGACGGAAAAGGGAAAACTGATTTTCCTCGAAGCATTCACAGACCGTCTGCTGGAGAAATTCAAGCTGGAAAACCAGGGCATTCTGCGTACGTTCACCGGCAGGGAACTGGAAGGAATCACATACCGCCACGTTGTTCTGGATAAGGACTGCCCGGTCATCGTCGGCGACCACGTTACAGCAGAAGACGGTACCGGCTGCGTACACACCGCCGGCGGCCATGGTCTGGACGACTATTATGTTCTGCAGAACTACAATATCGATCCGATCTGCACCGTTGATGAAAAAGGATATATGAACGAAGAAGCAGGCGAAAAGATGAAAGGTCTGTTCTTCGAAGACTGCTCGAAGGCAATCATCACGATGATGAATGAAAAAGGATGCCTGCTGGCAGTCGAGAATATCACCCACAGCTATCCGCATGACGACCGTCTGAAGAAGAAGGTCATCTTCCGTGCTGCCAAGCAGTGGTTCTGCTCGATCGACAAAGTCCGTACAGCTGTACTGGATCAGATCCAGAACAATGTTACATGGCATAACGAATGGGGTCAGATCCGTATGTACAACATGATCAAGGACCGCGGCGACTGGTGTATTTCCAGACAGCGTCTCTGGGGTGTCCCGATTCCGATCTTCTACTGCGAAGACGGATCGCCGATCATGGAAAAGGAAGTATTCGACCATATCGCTAATCTGGTCCAGGAGTTCGGTTCCAACGTCTGGTTTGAAAGAGAAGCGAAAGACCTTCTGCCGGATGGCTATACAAACGAAAAGTCACCGAACGGCGTATTCCGCAAGGAAACAGATATCATGGACGTCTGGTTCGACTCCGGTTCTTCCTGGAATGAACTGGAAGCACGCGGCGGTTCCTATCCGTGCGATCTGTATTTCGAGGGATCGGACCAGTACCGCGGATGGTTCAATTCATCCATGATCGTCGGCACGGCGGTCAAAGGCTGCTCGCCGTACCGGGAAGTACTGAGCCATGGCTATGTCTGCGATTCCAACGGTGAAAAGATGTCCAAGTCCATCGGCAATGTCGTCGATCCCCGTGACATCATCAATAAGAACGGAGCAGACGTATTCCGTCTGTGGGCAATGACCTCCGACTACAAGCAGGACCTGCGTCTGGGCGATTCCAATATCAAGCAGGTATCGGATCAGTACCGCAAGATCCGCAATACCTTCCGCTTCCTGCTCGGAAACATCAATCCGGCAGACTTCGATCCGAAGAAGGACATGGTCGCCTATGAAAATCTCGAAAAGGCAGATCAGTATATTCTCGTTCTGCTCAGCGATGTCATCCGCGATGTCCGTGCCGATGTACTTGCATATGACTATGTAGCAGCCAACAAGACGCTGATGAACTTCATGGTCAATGAACTCAGTTCCTACTACTGCGATTTCACCAAGGACATCCTCTACTGCAGCGCTGCGGATGATCTGCGCCGCCGCCAGGTTCAGACAGTATACTGGCAGTGCCTGGATGCGCTTGTCCGCCTGTGGGCTCCGTTCCTGTGCTATACGGCAGAAGAAGTCTGGACATTCTTCTCCAACGACTGCGAGCCGTCTGTACACTATACGGAATTCCCGGAAGCGAAGGAATATGCAGATGCGGCAGAACTGAAGGAACAGTTCACACGCCTGCTGGAAATCCGTTCCGATGTGAACAAGGCAATTGAAAATGCCAGAAATGACAAACTGGTCGCTTCTTCCCAGGAAGCAGCGGTTACACTGCACTGCACAGACGCAGATGAAAATCTGCTGAAGGCAGCACTGCAGGATACAGCAGCCCAGTGGTTCATTGTATCCAAAGTCAATATTGAAAAGGGCGAAGGGGAACCGGCAGTCGCCAAGGCTTCCGGCACCAAGTGCCCGAGATGCTGGAACTACAGCGAAGAAGCAGACGAGAATGATCTCTGCCCGCGCTGCCACGGCGTCATGGCAAAACTGATCACCCGCTGATCATAGCTTTACAGGGAGACTTCACGGAAGTCTCCTTTTTCATTGGATAAAAAAAAGATGTGCTGTGAGCACATCCTCAGAGTTCGATCTTCTTGAACTGTTCCCAGGGCATATCCTTCTTGCCGAAATGGCCGTAATTGGTTGTCCGGGTATAGATCGGCCGGCGCAGATCCAGTTCTTTGATAATGTTTGCAACACTGAAGTCAAAGTTCTTCATGACGATCTTTGCCAGATCCTTATCCGAATATTCAGATGTTCCGAAGGACTGGATAAATACCGATGTCGGCAGCGGTTCGCCGATCGCATAGGACAGCTGCAGCTGGCATTTATGTGCAAGTCCGTTCGCAACGACATTGCGGCATACATATCTTGCATAATACGCTGCGGAACGGTCGACCTTGGTGGGATCCTTTGAAGAGAAGCATCCGCCGCCGATCGGTGCATAGCCGCCATAGGTATCCACAACGATCTTGCGTCCTGTCGTACCGGAGTCGCCCCAGCTTCCGCCGACAATGAATGAACCGGACGGATTGATCAGATACTTTGTGTTTTCATCCAGGTACTTCGGATCGACGACCGGGCGGATGACCTTTTCAATGATCAGGCTGCGCAGTTCTTCCTGGGTGATATCTTCCGTATGCTGGGTTGAAACAACGATCGTTTCAATTCTTTTGAATACACCGTCATCATATTCGGCAGTCACCTGTGTCTTTCCATCCGGCCGCAGTCTTGCGTCGGAACGTCTGACTTCTTCGAGACGGCGGGCAAGGCGATGGGCACAGTCAATGGCAAACGGCATCAGGTTTTCTGTTTCATCGGATGCGAAGCCGAACATGATACCCTGGTCGCCGGCACTGATGACATCATGTGCGACGGCATTGTTGATTTCGGCCGACTGCTTGTTGACCTTGGTGATGACATGGTATTCTTCTTCATAGCCGATTTCCTTCATCACCCGCAGGGCAATGCCTTCATAATCGAGTACGGCAGAGGTGCCGGCTTCTCCGAAGATGAAAATCAGATCATCTTTGATGGACGCTTCCACTGCCATATGGCAGTCAGGATCCTGGCGCATTGCTTCGTCAAGAATGGAATCCGCGATCAGGTCGCAGACTTTGTCGGGATGTCCGCTGGTAACGGACTCAGAAGTAAAATAAGTTACAGACATAAATAAAAACCCTTCCTTTCAGTCTTTTCTGATTTCAGAAAGAGTCAGTTGAATATTCGCTCTTTCTTTATCGATGTCAGCTTTACCACCTTGCCTTCCGGCAGGTTGGTAGGGGGTCAACGAGCTGACTCTCTTGCCCCGTTCCTGATAAAAGACGTACATATTTAAGCACGTTGCAATACGTGTGTCAATGGAATAAATCAGACAGAATCACAGAACTGCTGCATATTGCGCATAGCGGCGTGAAATCATGCTATAATGCGGTCAAGAGGGGACTATGAATCTCAGACAATTCGACGAAGATACCAAAAAACTGATACGTGCATTATCCGCATCCGGTATTGTGATCGTATCGCTTTTTCTTCTGGCCAATCATATTTCCGATGTATGGGGCATTGTAATAAAAGTCATTTCCGCAATGTCGCCTTTTATCATCGGTCTGATCCTGATGTTTATCATGGAGCCGGTCCGGAATCTGGCTGAACAGCAGCTTTCTGCCCGTACCAGTCTTTCGGCAAAGACCATCAGACGGATCTCCGCCGTAATCTGTCTGGTATTGCTGCTGTTCCTGATCTGCGGCTTCTTCGCGGTACTGATCCCGCAGCTGGCGGATTCCCTTCGGACCCTGATCGATTCCATTGACGGATATATACGGACGATCCGGAATTACATTCAGCATTTTGAGACCAGTCCGGAAATCGCGGAATTCCTCGAAGCATCTCTGGATGCCATGGGCCGCAAGCTGAGCACATGGCTGACCGGTGCGGAAGGGGGCCTTTCCCAGATCCTTTCGTTCTCCATATCGTTTGCCAGAGCCATCATGGATTTCTTTGTCGGTGTGATCATCGCGCTGTATCTTCTGCTGGATGAAGAGAAATTCAAGCGTCAGATCAAAGCCGTCATGTACAGTTCGCTGCCGCGGGAGGCAGCGGATGAGACGCTGTCGATCATGCGTCTGACGATCAGAACCTTCGACAGTTTCGTGTTCGGCAAATCCGTGGATTCCCTGATCATTGCCGGCATCTGCTATATCAGCTGTTTCCTGATGAAAATGCCCTATGCACCGCTGATTGCCTTTGTCATCGGCATCACGAACATGATTCCGGTATTCGGTCCGTTTATCGGTGCGGTTCCGTGCATTCTGATCCTGCTGATCATCAGTCCGCTGAAAGCACTGGAGTTCAGCATATTCATCATCATTCTGCAGCAGATCGACGGCAATATCATCGGTCCCAAGATCCTCGGCGATGCGGTAGGCCTGCCGACGATGTGGGTCATGTTCGCAATTATCTGCGGCGGCGCTCTGTTCGGCGTTCCCGGCATGTTTGCCGGTGTGCCGATATTCTCGGTCATCTATGTTCTTGTAAAGAGCTGGGCAATAAAACAGCTGAAGCAGAAGAATATCAATATCGATGAAGTATAAAAGACCGGCACCCGCCGGTCTTCATCGTTTCAGAGATTGAACAGCATATCCTCATAGAGAGGAATTTTATAGTATTCGCGGGAAGCGATGTCTTCATAGGCATCAATGTCTGCCCGCAGTTTTTTCATCAGCGGATTGATCCGGTAATAGATTTCCTTGCCTGCCCTGAAAGAATCGCTGATGGTCTGGATCTCTGCCCAGACGCTGCCGAGTTCCTGCAGGGATTCGCTGACCGCATCGATCATCTTTCCGATTTCCGCAGCCCGGCCGGTGATGAATGCCGGTGCTTTCTTTCCCGCGGACTGCAGGATACTGCTGTAGAAGCCGTATTCCGCAGACATTGCCGGCAGGATCTCCTTGCGCACAAGCTCCATCATTGTCCGCACTTCGATGCCCATGATATGGCTGTAGCGTTCTTCAAGGATCGTCCGGTTGGCATAGAGTTCTTTCTCGGAATAGATATTGAGGGAAGTAAACAGATTGACAGATTCCTCCGATGTCAGCTCATCGACTGCTTCAATGAAGGAAGGTACATTCGGCAGACCACGCCGCTCTGCTTCCTTGACCCATTCGCTGCTGTAGCCGTCGCCGGAGAACAGGACCCGCTTATGATCATGGATGATGTTGCGGCAGATATCGACTGCCTTTTCCCGTACATCCTGCAGATATTTCAGACCTTCCAGCTGATCGCCGATTTCATTCAGAGACTCGGCCATGATCGCGTTGAGAACGGTGTTCGGGAAGGAAGCGCTCATCGATGCCCCGAGCATGCGGAATTCGAATTTGTTTCCGGTAAATGCCAGCGGGCTTGTCCGGTTGCGGTCGGTGTTGTCATGGGGAATATAAGACAGGGTCGATACCGGGCTGAAATCCTGCTTCGCGGCAGTGCTGCCGGGCTGCGATTCATGACCGCGGTACAGACTGTACAGAACATCTTCGATATAGCTGCCGAGATAAATGGAAATAATGGCAGGCGGCGCTTCATTGGCACCGAGACGGTGATCATTGCCGGTGGAACTGGCACTGAGTCTCAGCAGGACCGGATAGGTATCCACGGCCTTGATGAATGCACAGACGAAGACCAGGAAACGGATGTTTTCAGAAGGCTTTTCGCCCGGAGAGAACAGATTCTGTCCGTTATCGGTAACGATTGAATAATTGTCGTGCTTGCCGGATCCGTTGATACCCTCAAACGGCTTTTCATGCAGGAGGCAGGCAAGACCGTGCTTTTCCGCGGTTTTGCGGAGAATATCCATTGTCAGCTGGTTCTGGTCGACCGCAACGTTGCCGCTGGAGAATACCGGTGCCAGTTCAAACTGGCAGGGGGCTACTTCATTATGCTCCGTCTTTGCATAGATACCCAGCTTCCACAGTTCTTCATTGACTTCTTTCATGAAGGCGGAAACGCGGGCAGGGATCGATCCGAAATAATGATCATCCAGTTCCTGACGCTTCGGCGCAGCGCATCCGAACAGGGTGCGTCCGCACAGCTTCAGATCCAGACGCTTATTGAAATAGCCGCGGTCGATCAGGAAGTATTCCTGTTCCAGACCGACAGAAATATTGCAGGAACGCACATCCTTGTCGCCGAGCAGGTTGACGACTCTTGTCGCAGCCTGGCTCAATGCGGCAATGGATTTGATCAGCGGTTCCTTGCGGTCCAGTGCTTCGCCGTTATAGGAGACAAATACCGTCGGAATACAGAGAACTCTGTCACGGATGAATACCGGGCTGGTCACATCCCAGTATGTATAGCCGCGGGCTTCAAATGTTGCCCGCAGACCGCCGCTCGGGAAACTGGACGCATCCGGTTCGCCCTTGATCAGCATCTTTCCGGAGAAGCGCGCAATCGGTTCGCCGTTGGCTCCCGGTTCGATGAACGAGTCATGCTTTTCTGCCGTTCCGCCGGTCATCGGCTGGAACCAGTGGGTAAAATGTGTAGCGCCTTTTTCCATTGCCCATCGTTTCATGGCATGGGCGATGGCATCAGCAGTGGGACGGTCGAGTGTTCCCTCGTTCGCTACGGTTTTCTTCCAGGAATCATAGACAGGTCTGGGAAGCCTGTCGCCCATTTCCCTTTCATCGAAGACCATACAGCCGAAATCTTCAAACGGTCTTTCCATAGTCGTTCTCCTTTTATGGTAAAAATGTATAGCAGAACCGGATGAAATTCAACAAAAACATAAAAAACAGAAAAAAAAACCGGAAACCGGAAATAAATTTCGGAAAAAACCGGAAATACACAAAAATAATCCATGAAAACATAAAAAAATCCGGAATATCCGGATTGTATCAATAATAGTATCCGTAAGGGGATGCCTGCATCAGCTCGACCCGCTTGACTTCAGGGACTTCATCCATCAGCAGCGCCTGGATGCCGTCGTTCAGGGTCGTGCCGATTGCCATACAGCCGGCACAGGCACCGGTCATCGAGACGGTAACGACACCGTCCTGATAATCGATCAGCTGAACATCGCCTCCGTCTGCCTGAATGTACGGTCTGATTTTATTGATCGTCTTTTCGATCCGTTCAAGTACATCAGCAGGCGCGGCGGCCTGCTCTGCTTTCTTTTCCATATCTTCCATGTTTTGATTACCTCTTTTCTATAGTATGCGCCAGAACAGAATGGCATACAGGACTCCGATTGCGATTCCGCCGATGATTTCGATCCATTTATGTCCGAGCACATCTTTCATTTTCAGCTGATAAATGGGATCATCGAACTGTTCCGGCTGCTGTTCCTGCAGATCACGGACTAATTGTTGCGTAACTTTAATGTTTTGTCCACTATAATACCTGACATTTGCTGCATCATAGATGACAATGACTGCCATTGTCAGAGTAACGGCAAAAATGGAAGAACGGAAATGTTCCTGCAGACCCACCGCCAGTGCCAGCGCAGTGACAAGTGCGCTGTGCGAGCTTGGAAAGCCTCCCGAGGCCTTGACCAGGAGCCAGTTCCATTTTTTCTTTTTCATATAGTAGAATAATGGTTTCAGAAGCTGCGCTGTAATTCCGGCGGCCATTGCTGACCAGAACGGGTGCATGCTCCGCATCACCAGAAAAAGTTCATGTCTGTTCATACCACAAAAGTATAACACATGAGAAAAACATGTTATACTTTCACTTGCGGGCAATTTTTATGACTTACAGAGCAGGACAGATTGTTGAAGGAAAAATCACCGGCATTCAGCCGTACGGCGCCTTTGTGGCACTGGATCATCACGCAACCGGACTGATTCACATATCGGAAATCAGCGATGGTTTTGTGCGCGATATCAGTTCTTTTGTGACAGTCGGCGAAACGGTGCGGGTCAAGATCATTGATTTTGACGCTGCCTCGAATCAGGCCCGTCTGTCTCTCAAAGCGGTCCGGCGCACATCGACCCGCAGCCGGCGCAGAACGGTAGCCTCCAAAGCATCGCTGCCGCCGATGAAGATCGGGTTCAGTTCCATTGCCGCAAGGATGGATCAGTGGATCGCTGATGCAGAAAAGGAAATGGCCGACAGCACAGATAAAGCGGAATAATACAGTACAGCAGGATACGGAACGGTATCCTTTTTTTTACACAGAAGCGGAATCATACAGCCGTCAGGGATATGATGCAGAACCTTCATTTGCTATAATGCTGTTGCAGACAGGAAGGAAGCGCACCATGCGTAATTACTGGGATAATCTTCTCGATGATCAGACAATTGAAAAAGAAGATCTGTTTTTAAAAGTACGCGATCTGTATGTTCAATATCTGCGTCATCTGTACAATGATCCGAAAAACATTCCGGATGTACGGATCCATTTTTCCGCTGACCGCATCTCCATCGGCGACGAAACAGACAGTTATCCGATCTGTACGGTGGAGAGGGGATCCAATAAGGTCACATATTCATCGATCGGTTCTGTACTTGATATTGAAAACTTTGAGAACTGCTATACCTGGTTTGTCGACCGGGTGTTCGTCGTATTCGATTTCCGCGAAGACGGTATTTCCCCGCTGCAGTTCATCACTGCCTCCTTCTGGCAGGAACTCTTCCGGCAGATTCAGATCAGCGGTCTGCGGAAACTGAAGATCCATTATATGTATGAGATGCTGATTGCCTCCGGCGTAGGGGAATTCTTCTACGGATTCTACCGCCTGGATATATCATTCCTGCAGACACTGGCTGCGCTGACATATGAAGGATCCTATGTCGACTGCAGTCTCATCGTTCCGCGCTATGACAGCAAACCGGAGGAAAGACGCACTGCCCGCAGGGGCATGGATATCGTATTCAGGGATCCGCCCCAGTTCTCTGCGGAGAATCTGCGGCAGATCCGGAAGCTGATGGAACTCTCCGATAAAAACACGGCACTTGTCATCAGCGAACAGGGCAAGATCCGCGGCATTACGCGGGAAAAGGCCAGGATGAGCGAGTGCTTTGTACGGATGTGGGGAAACCTCTGCTGGACGATCACCTATGACGGCACCAAAAAGATTTCTTATTACGACGCAAAGTACCACCTGCACGCGGCCGGCGCATCTTCAGATGATCTGACCAGAATACTGCGGTCCATGAATGGCGATCTGGATGCAGAGCAGCTGCAGAAACTGCAGGAGGTGATCGCGGAAGCGTCCCGGCAGACCCACGGCACGATTCTTGTCATCGGCAGTCCGGAGGATACCGCCGCGGAATCCGAACGTCTTGCGGCAGCGAGAAGCGCAACCGAAATCGCATCCGTGAACCTGTATGAAAAACGAGATATGATTTCCTGCCTGACATCGATCGACGGTGCGGTACTGATGGATACTTCCTGCAACTGTTCCTGCATCGGCGTCATTCTGGACGGGGACCGGGTCGTCAAGGGAAATATCTCCCGCGGCGCCAGGTACAATTCGACGGTCAACTACGTAACCCGCCGGGCGCAGCTGGATCAGTTTTTCCTCGGCATCGTCATATCGGAAGACGGTACGGTGGACGCTGTCACGAGCGACAGGATCACCCGGATCATTCTGCGCAGAAAATAAAAAATCCGGTCAGCCGGATTTTTCGTTTATGCCCTCGGTCGGACTCGAACCGACACGGTGTCGCCACCGGGGGATTTTGAGTCCCCTACGTCTACCAATTCCATCACGGGGGCAGATGAACGAACTAATTTTATCGCAGGGTACATTCATTTGCAATTGCAATTATGATAGACTATTGAGAAATCGAGGAGGCCAGATTTATGTACAAAGTCAAGACATTGAATAACATATCAGATTCCTGTAAAGAAATACTGACGCCCGATCTCTATACGGTCGGCGACAGTATCGAAGATCCGGATGCGATTTTTGTCCGGGCTTCCGATATGCATGATTATCCCTGGAATCCTGCGCTTCTCTGTATCGGCAGAGCCGGGATCGGCTACAATACTATCCCGGTCGATGAATGCATCGACAAGGGCATCGTCGTATTCAATACACCGGGCGGAAACGCAAACGGTGTCAAGGAACTGTTCCTCTTTGCGCTTTCCATGGCAAGCCGCGATATCTTTGACGGCATGAAATGGGTCTATACCTACGACGATTCGGAAGGACCGGTCGAGCAGAGAATGGAGAAGATCAAAAAGCAGTTTGCCGGACCCGAATACGCCGGAAAGTCGCTGGGTGTCATCGGCACCGGCAACGTCGGATCCATGGTTGCCAATATTGCCAAGAATCTGGATATGAAGGTCTATGGCTATGATCCCTATCTTTCCGTGGATGCGGCCTGGAAAATCAGCCGCCATGTATTCCGGGTGACGGATCTCGATGATCTGCTCCGCTACAGCGATTATATTACCCTGCATGTCCCCCTGAAGGAGGATACCCGCGGGCTGATCGGCCGGGAAGCGATCGCCAAGATGAAGAAAGGCGTACGCATTATCAACTATGCCAGAGGCGAAGTCGTGGATGAAGACGCAATCATCGAAGGACTTGCCAGCGGCAAAGTCGCCCGGTATGTCGCCGACTTCCCGACACGAAGACTGATCGAAACACCGAATGTCGTTCTGACTCCGCATCTGGGCGGCACGACGGTCGAGGCAGAAGCCAACTGCGCCAGGATGGCAGCGGCGGAGATCGATGAATATCTGCGCACCGGCAATATCCGCAATTCCGTCAATATGCCTTCCGTCAGTATGGAACGCTCCGGCATCGCCAGGATCTGCGTCATCCACAGAAACCTGCCCGGCATGCTTGCCCATCTGACGCAGGAACTCTCGGCAGAAAGCATCAATATTGAAAACATGACCAACAAATCAAACGGTGCATATGCCTATTCCGTATTTGATATCAACTCGGAAGTATCCGGGCATCTGAAAGAAAGAATCGCGGATCTCGAAGGCGTGATCAGGGTCCGTATTGTATGATCGCGGAATTCAGAACCGGTACCCGTACCGAAAAAATCGTGATTCCGGATACGATGCATGTACAGACGCTTGTACCCAGGGAACTGCCGGAAGATCCGGAAGAAGACAGGATCATACGCGGTGCGCTCAAGGCACCGGATGATTCACCGCGGCTGAAGGATATCGTACGGCCCGGCGAGAAGATCGTTCTGATCACCAGCGATATCACCCGTCCCTGTCCGACCATGAAAATCATGCCGGCACTGCTGGATGAACTGTATGAAGCAGGTATTGCCCGGAGCGATATCACGCTGATGTTTGCCCGCGGATCGCACCGTCCCCAGACCCCGGAAGAACAGGCGCATCTGGCCGGGGAGAGAGCCTGGAAGGAGATCCGCTGTGTCGACTCGGATCCCGATGATACCGTGCGTCTGGGCTTCACCCGCAGAGGAACACCGGTCGATATCGACCGCAGAGCAGCCGAGGCAGACCGGCGCATATGTATCGGCAACGTTGAATACCATTACTTTGCCGGCTATTCGGGCGGTGCCAAGGCACTCATGCCGGGCGTTTCCACCCGCGAAGCGATCCAGGCAAATCACCGCCTGATGACCGATGAAAACGCCTGTGCCGGAAAACTGGAAGGAAACCCGATCCGGGAAGATATCGAAGAAGCCGGAGCGATTGCCGGCATCGACTTTATCGTCAACGTCGTACTGAATACAAAAAAGCAGATCGTCTATGCGGTCAGCGGCGATGTCACATCCGCACACCGCCGGGCATGCCGCTATCTGGACCGCTTCTACAGGTGTCCGCTGGAGAGAAAAGCAGACATCGTTGTCGTATCGCAGGGCGGCGCACCGAAGGATCTGAACCTGTACCAGACCCAGAAAGCCCTGGACAATGCAAAACATGCCGTCAGAGAGGGAGGCATGATCCTGCTGGTCGGATCCTGTGCGGAGGGATTCGGCGAACCGCATTTTGAAGAATGGATGCGGACGATCCGCGATCCGGAAACCATGATCAGAAAGATCCGTGAGCACTTCATACTCGGTGCCCACAAGGCTGCGGCGATCGCCCAGACAGCCCGGAAAGCACGTATCGTTCTGATTTCCGATCTGGATCCGCAGCTGATTGAAAATACAATACTGGAACCGGGAGAATCACTGCCTGCCGCATGGGAGAAAGCCCTGCAGATCTATGGGTCTGACGCTTCTGTCATTCTGATGCCGTATGGCGGCAGCACCCTGCCTGTATACGGGACGGATTGAAAAAAATCCGTCTTTTTTGTTTTTCAGAGGGTATTCTGCGGATTGAGCGTGAATACATATACTGACACAGTGAAATGTCAGGAGGTAGATCATGCGTAAACTATGTACAGGTGCGATGGCTGTATTTCTGCTGGCAAATGCGGAAATCACATGCATTGCCAGGGAAGAAACAGAATGGAAGATCGGGTATGAAGGCAGAAGCAGCCCGAAGCCGCAGATGATCCTGCAGGATGAAGAAACAGAGGAGGACCGCGTATTCGCAATGGAGGACAATATGACCGTTCCCCTGCAGAGCGGCCATGTTTACAGAATCCGGTATGACAGTCTGCCGCCGGGGATTCTGCTGCAGGCACCGGAAACGGTCAGAGCAGATGAAGAATTGCAGCCGGCAGAGATTTCAGAAATCCCGGTCAGCGTCCGTCTGATCCCGGCTTCACCCTGGGAAACAGTGAAACAGGACACAGCTCTGATCGCAATTGCCGATGAAGAGGGCAAAGAGACCGCCCGCTGGAAATGGACGGAAGAAAAGGATATGCCGGAATTTGACGGTATTCCGGCTGTATTCAAGGCCGGAAAGGAGTATACCGTGCGCTTTGAAGAACCGCAGCTGCCGCCGTTTTCCTTTCATATTCCGGTCACCAGGGATGCCCGGGATGCGGATTTCCTGTTCAGTTTTTCCGGACAGAGACTGCGGCAGATGAACGGGACGGTCCTGGTGAACGGAGAGCCTTCCGCAATGACGGACTGGCTGATCTTCGATGATGAAAAGGAACACCCGCGCTTCAGTGTGCATACGGATGAAAAGGGATGTTTCTCTCTCATCATGGAAGACGGTGAATACACATTGCAGGCAGCGGAGACAATGAAAGGATATTATGCCTGCAGTCCCGTCCGTTTTCATGCCTCTGATCAGGAAATCCGTCTGATTGCGGAACCGGTCAAAGCTTCTGTTGTCCTCATGGACAGTGCATCCAAAGAACAGATCAGCGGCATGCCGGTCTGTCTGAAAGATGACAGCGGAAAGATCCTTGCGGAATGGGAATCGGACGGTGCGGATGCACTGCAGACCCATGCCCTGCTGGAAAAGGGAAGGAACTACAGCATTGAATGCACGGGTGAAAAAGAAGGATATGTCCTGCATGAAAAGAGCATACAGATCCATATCCCGCAAACCTGCCCGGAAACCGAACCGTCCGCAGAATTTGTCTTTGATCCGGTCATCATTCCCGAACCAGTCCTGCCGGAGATGACGGAACCGCAGGAGCCGGCTGTGCAGCCGGCTGAAGAGGTGAAGGAGCCGGAAAAACCGGAGAAGAAGGAAGAAAAGATGGAACCGGAAAAGCCTGCGGAAGAGCCTGCACAGGTCCGCTGGAACGTTCCGGTCTATATCCCTCCGGCAGTGCCGGAAGAAATCCGTATCCCTGAAAAGCAGAAGGATCCCGCTTTCTCTGTACGGGTCATTGATGAATACGGACAGGCGTTAAGCAATGTGCAGGTGGCGGTTGTCGACAGCGCCGGCAGCCCCGTCGATCAATGGTATTCCGAGACCCAGGCACATACGGTCGGCAGCCAGGTCATGCTGGGGGAAACATACCGGATCCATCAGATCTCCGCGCCGCCGGGATATCAGCTGAACCGGACGGATATCGAATTCACCATGCCGCAGGAAATGCCGCAGGAGGACATCGTACTGACACTGCGGTGCCGGAAGGCTGCCGAAGAGACACCCGAAGACAGTACTGCGGGCACGGGCAGGAAGAAGGTGTCACCGCTGCTGCCGTTCACCCTCAGTGCAGCCGCGACGGCCGGACTTCTGTCCGGACTGTACCGGAAACTGCGGATCAGGCAGCCCTGATGCGCAGAAATCCATGGTGAAAGCAGAAGTTCAATGGTTGACAATACATGCACGGATGCTATGATTGATTCAATCAAAAGCGATGAAGGGAAAAAGTAGGCGGCGCTGCGCGAGCAAAGAGAGCTTCTGGCCGGTGAAAAGAAGAGGAACGCTGCTGCTGAAAACACATCCCGGAGCTCCGCTGCCGAAACCGCAGTAGGCATCGGCGGAAGTACCCGTTACAGTACAGGAGTATGTCAGTACTTCATGAGGCTGCCATTCGTGAGAATGCAGTGAAACAGGGTGGAACCACGTTCAGGACGTCCCTAGGGGGATGTCCTTTATTTATTTTCGGAGGACCAGATCGATGAAACAGATACAGATACCGTCGGGAATGCGCGATATCCTGCCGGATGAATGCGAAAAGAAACAGGCAGTGAACCGGAAGATCATGGATATCTTCACATTGTGGGGATACCGTCCGATCGAAACGCCGCTGCTGGAATTCTATGCCACATACCGCTCGTCATTTGCTTCGCTGGAAGAAGAGACACTGTACAAATTCGTCGATGACAGCGGTCAGATCCTGACGCTGCGCACCGACATGACCCTGCCGATCGCCCGTGTATGCGCTTCAAAATACACCGGCGGAAATCTCCCTCTGCGGTTTTCCTACTGTTCCAATGTCTATAAGGTCAGACAGAGCTTTGCCGGCAAGCGGAACGAAGTGACAGACTGCGGCATCGAACTGATCGGGCTCGATGAAAAAGCAGACCTGGAAGTGCTCAGCTGCGCCCTGGATGTCATGCGGGAACTGTTCCGGGACCGCTGCGTGCTGGAAATCGGCAACAGCCGGTTCTTCTGGAAGGCCTGCCGTCTGGCCGGTCTGGATGAAGAACAGAGCGCAGTGCTTTCCGATCTCATCGACCGCAAGGCAATGACCGATACAAAGCAGATGATCGAAGCGGCGCAGCTGCGTCCCGAGGAGAAGGAATTCTTCAACCGGCTTCCTCTGCTGGGCGGAGAAAATGCTCTGGAAGATGCGGAAGAAGTCTGCTTCGATGAAGCCCTGCGGGAAATCATCCGCCATCTGTGCCGGCTGAAAGAACAGCTGGAAGATCTGGGCTACGGCAGAAATATTTCCTTTGATCTGGGCAAGGTGCCGCACCGTGATTACTACACCGGCATTATCTTCGAAGGATTTGCGGAAGGAATCGGATCCGGTGTGCTCAGCGGCGGCAGATACGATACGTTGCTGCGCAAACTCGGCCGCGACCTGCCGGCCGTCGGCTTCGGCGTCAAGAGCGATCTGCTGATCGGCCATGTCGAAACCGAAACACAAGAAATCAGAAAACTGTACTACCGTCCTTCCCAGGAAGCAGACGCAATCAGAAAAGCAAGAGAACTGCGCAAATACGGACCGGTCGAACTGGTCATGGAGGAAACGGAATGAGCCTTTCAATCGCTTTGACCAAAGGACGTCTGGAAAAACAGACCGTCGATATGCTCGAAAGATGCGGCTACGGCATTGAAAAGCTGCATAATAAAGGCAGAGCACTTGTCTTTGAAGACACCGTTAAGGATATCCGCTATTTTCTTGTCAAAGCTGCTGACTGCATCACCTATGTGGAACATGGTGTGGCAGATATCGGCATTGTCGGCAAGGATACCCTGATGGAGGGCGGATCGGATTATTATGAACTGCTCGATCTGAACATCGGCCGCTGCCGGTTCATCGTTGCGGGCATGGCGGATGCCAACCCGCTGCAGATGATGGGGCATGTGCGGATCGGTTCCAAATACCCGGAAGTCGCGAAACAGTATTTTCTCAGCCGGGGAATGGATGTGGAGATGATCCGGATCGAAGGATCGGTCGAACTCGGACCGGTGCTCGGATTATGCGACGGGATCGTCGATATCATGGAAACCGGTACGACCCTAAAGGAAAACGGCCTGGTCGTCTATGATACGGTATGCGAAATCAGCGCAAGAGCCATTGTAAACAAAGCAAGTTTCAAGATGAAGAGACAGGAAATCATGAGCGTCCTGTCAGATCTGGAAAGGATAGTGAAAGAAGATGCTGAGAGAAATCAGTCAGAAGGATCCTGAGATCCTGAGAAAATACCTCGACAGCCGCAGCCAGGAAATCAGCGGCGATATTCTGCAGAAAGCAGCGGATATTCTCAATGCAGTCCGGGCGGAAGGAGACGCTGCCCTGCGCAGATATACCGAACAGTTTGACGGGGTCAGAGAAGAATCCTTCCGGGTCAGCGAAGAAGAACTGGAAGAAGCTGCTTCCAAATGCGATCCGGCATTCATGCGGGCGATGGAGAAGGCGATGGCCAACATCGAATACTTCCACCGGGCCCAGATACAGCAGTCCTATATCCTGCAGAAGGAAATGGGCATCTATCTCGGTCAGAGAGTTCTGCCGCTGTCCTCTGTCGGCATCTATGTGCCCGGCGGCAGAGCCCAGTATCCCAGCTCTGTTCTGATGAATGCGGTACCGGCCAGAGTCGCCGGCGTACAGCGCATCGTCATGACGACACCGCCTTCAAAATCCGGCGGTCTGAATCCGAATATTGCCTTTGCCGCAAAGCTGGCAGGTGTCACGGAAATCTACAAAGTCGGCGGCGCCCAGGCAATCGGCGCACTTGCCTATGGCACCGAAACCATCCGGCCGGTCGACAAGATCGTCGGACCCGGCAATATCTTTGTCGCATCTGCCAAAAAACTCGTATACGGCAAAGTTGATATCGATATGATCGCAGGGCCTTCGGAAATCCTCGTCATCGCGGACGAAGATGCAGATCCCGTATATATCGCAGCGGATCTGCTTTCCCAGGCAGAACATGATCCGATGGCTTCCGCGATATTCCTGACGACATCCCGGAGTCTTCTGGACAGAGTCAATGAACAGCTGAAGATCCAGCTTGACAGACTGCCGAAGAAGGATATTGCCGGCGCTTCCCTGCGGGATTACGGAACTGCCATTGTCTGCGATACGGTTGATGAATGCATCGATTATGCCAATGCCATTGCCCCGGAACATCTCGAACTGATGATCCGCGATCCGATGAACAAACTGAATCAGGTTCTCAACGCCGGCTCGGTATTCCTCGGATACTACACATGCGAGTCGATCGGCGATTATTTCGGCGGTACGAATCACGTTCTGCCGACCAGCGGCACAGCCCGCTTCTCCAGCGCACTGGGCGTAGACGCATTTGTCAAGAAGTCATCCTTCCTGCATTATACGGAGGAAGCGCTGCATGCCTATGGGGAGTACATTATCAAAATGGCGGAAGAAGAAGACCTGGAGGCGCATGCAAATGCAGCCCGGGTGAGGATGGCGGAATGAAAAAGATACAGTCATATCAGGCAGCGGAAACAGCCGGTATTCTGCTGAATGCGAATGAAAACAATCTTCCCATGGATGAACGAATCCATGCGGCCATCATGGAAAAACTGCAGGGTGCTGCCCTCAACCGGTATCCCGACAACGATGAAACAGAGCTTCTGCAGGCATACGGAAACGTCATCGGGGTATCTCCGGAATGCATTCTGGCCGGCAACGGCTCCGACCAGATGCTCGGCTATCTGATCTCGACATTCCTGGGAAAGGGAAAAATACTGTATACGCTGGATCCCGATTTCTCCATGTATGATTACTATGCCAGCAGCTATGAAGCGGAAGTGAAAAAATTCGATGTGGAAGAAGACGGCAGCTTTGACATCGATGCGTTTATTGAACAGGGCAGGGATGCATCCCTGGTCATGTTCTCCAATCCGAACAATCCGACCGGACAGTGCCTTTCTGAAGAGACCATTGAGAAGATCCTGCAGGGATTCTCCGTGCCGGTCGTCGTCGATGAAGCATATATCGAATTCAGCGGCCAGGAAAGCAGTATCCGTCTGATGGACCGCTGCAGCAACCTGTATGTCACAAGAACACTGTCCAAGGCATACGGACTGGCCGGCCTGCGGGTAGGATTTGCGGTCTCATGCGCGGAAAACATGAAGACGCTGAAACAGAACTTTGTTCCGTATACGCTGAACTGCCTGTCCATGGCTGCCGCATCTGCAGTTCTGCAGTTCCATGATGCGATTGCCCTGAATATACAGAAGATCATTGCCGAACGGGAAAGAGTCTGTGCGGATCTGCAGAAGATGGACTGGCTTGCAGTTCTTCCTTCAAAGACGAATTTCGTTTACTGCCGCAGCAGACACAAGGAACCGTTCCTGCAGGAACTGAAGAAACAGAATATCCTGATCCGCGATTATGCGGGTACGGATACGTTCCGTATTTCAATCGGTACGGAACAGGAGAATAACGCGGTACTGGACGCAGCGCATAAGCTGCAGAGGGAGATGGAACGATGAGATATGCGGAAAAAGACAGGATCACAAAGGAAACATCGGTACACTGCGAACTGACAGTCGACGGTACGGGCAGCGCGGATATCGACACCGGAATCGGCTTTTTCAATCATATGATGGAACTGCTGGCATTCCATTCCGGCATGGATATCACGTTGCGGGCAGACGGCGATCTGGACGTGGATGACCATCATACGATCGAAGACTGCGGGATCGTCCTGGGAACCGTGCTGAAAGAAGCACTGGGGGACAGAGTCGGCATTGCCCGCTACGGATGGTTTGTCCTGCCGATGGATGAAACACTGTGCGAAACATCTCTGGATATCAGCGGCAGACCGTATCTTGTATGCAGCTGTGCATTTGACAGAGATCAGATCGGTATGATGTCGACGGAGATGGTCAGGGAATTCCTGCGCGCATTTGCATTTGCGGCCGGTATCACCCTGCATGTCAATGTCCGCTATGGAGACAATGATCACCACAAAGCGGAAGCCATATTCAAATCCCTGGCCCATGCCCTGGCAGCGGCTGTGCGCATCCAGGGCGATACACTGCTCAGCTCGAAGGGTATGCTCGAATGATCGGCATCATTGACTACGGCATGGGCAATCTGCGCAGCGTCGAGAATGCTCTGCACCATATCGGGGAAGAATGCATGATTTCCGGGGACGTACAGGAACTGGAAAAATGCGGGAAGCTGATCCTGCCCGGGGTCGGCGCATTCGGCGACTGCATGGCCAACATGCATCAAAGAGGACTGGCCGGTCCGGTAAAGAACTGGATCGACCAGGGGAAACCGCTGCTCGGTATCTGCGTCGGCATGCAGATGCTGTTCGAAGAGAGCGAAGAAAAAGGCATCCATCCCGGACTCGGCGTCCTGAAAGGAAGGATCGTCCGGATGAAGACAGATCTTCCGGTGCCGCAGATCGGCTGGAATGAACTGGAGAAAGCAAAGGAACATCCGCTGTTTGCCTCGCTGACGCCGCATCCCTATGTCTATTATGTGCATTCGTACTGCGCTGAAGATTATGATGAAGCGGACCTGTGCGGCTTTTCCATGTACGGAGATGTGAAGGTGGCCGGCCTGATGGTCAGAGGCAATCTGATGGCAGCTCAGTTTCATCCGGAAAAAAGCGGAGAGGACGGACTGCAGATACTGCAGTGGTTCGCAAAGGAGACTGTATGATCGTTATACCAGCAGCAGACATCATCGGCGGAAAGCCGGTGCGCCTGTATCAGGGCGACTACGGACAGAGCGAAATCGTTGCGGAATCCGTGAAAGATACACTGCAGTCATTTGAAAAAGCCGGTGCGCAGTACGTGCATATCGTCGATCTGGACGGAGCCAGACAGGGACACCCGGTGAACCGGGATCTGATTCTGGATGCGGTGAACAGTCTTTCCATTCCGGCAGAAGTCGGCGGCGGCATCCGCGATCTGAAAAGCATCTCGGATTATCTTGAACACGGCGTAAAGCGGGTCATTCTGGGAACCGCAGCAGTAGAAGACGAGGATATGCTGAAGGAAGCACTGGCAGGATACGGCAGCGGCATTGCCGTAGGCATCGACTGCCGGGACGGCTATGTACGTACTTCCGGCTGGCTCGAAGGCACATCCGTGCATTACCTGGATTTTGCCCGGCATCTGGAAGAACTGGGCGTTTCCAATATCATCTGCACAGACATATCCCGGGACGGAACGATGAAAGGTCCCAACACCGCAATGCTGAAGCAGCTGAAGGAAGCGGTATCCATTGATATCACGGCCAGCGGCGGCGTACATCATATCGATGATGTGCGGCAGCTGCAGGAAGCAGGACTCTACGGCGCAATCATCGGAAAAGCGCTTTATAACGGCGCGGTGGATCTGCGGGAAGCAGTCCGGATCACAGGAGGTGCGAAATGATTACAAAGCGGATCATTCCGTGTCTGGACGTCAAAGACGGCAGAGTTGTCAAAGGCATCAATTTCGTCGGACTGAAAGAAGTCGGCGATCCGGTGGAACTGGCGGATGAATACTACCGCCAGGGAGCGGATGAACTTGTTTTTCTCGACATCACGGCGACCCATGAACACCGCTCGACAATGGTCCATATCGTCGAAAAGACAGCAGAGAAAATATTCATGCCCTTTACCGTCGGCGGCGGTATCAAGTCCGTGGAAGAGATGCAGAAGATCCTGCGGGCAGGTGCGGATAAGGTTTCGCTCAACAGCGCTGCAGTGAAGAACCCGGATCTGCTCAGCGAAGGTGCGAGGATGTTCGGCGACCAGTGCATGGTTCTGGCAGTAGATGGAAAACGCAGAGACGACGGAAGCGGATGGAATGTCTATATCCACGGCGGCCGGATCGATACCGGCATCGATGCGGTGGAGTGGATCAAAGACGGCGTGAACAAAGGCGCCGGAGAAATCCTGCTGACAAGCATGGATGCGGACGGCACAAAGCAGGGCTATGATATTGCATTCCTGCAGGCGGTGCGCAGCGCTGTCCGTGTACCGGTCATTGCCAGCGGCGGATGTGGCAGGCTGGAACACTTCGCGGAAGTATTTGAAAAAGATGCGGCAGACGCAGCCCTTGCGGCAAGTCTGTTCCATTACGGTGAACTGACCGTCGGCACTGTCAAGGAATATCTGAAAGAAAGGAAAATAGCCGTAAGAATATGATCAGACCGGATTTTGAAAAAGGAGACGGACTTGTTCCGTGCATTGTGCAGGACTTTACGACCAGAGAAGTACTGATGCTTGCCTACATGAACGCAGAAAGTCTTGCCAGGACACTCGAAACCGGACTTGCGACCTATTGGTCAAGAAGCCGTTCGGCATTATGGGTCAAAGGCGAAACAAGCGGGCATTACCAGCATGTCAGGGAAATCCGGATCGACTGCGACGAAGATACGCTGCTTCTGCTGGTGGACCAGGACGGCGCAGCCTGCCATACCGGCAGAAGAAGCTGTTTCTACCGGACGCTGGAAGGAGAGGAAATACTGTGAAAGAACTGTATCATCTGTATGAAACCGTCATGGAACGGAAAGAAAACCCTGAAGAGGGAAGCTATACCGCGTATCTTTTTGAAAAAGGACGGGAGAAGATCCTGAAGAAATTCGGCGAAGAAAGCACAGAAGTGATCATCGCCGCAATGTCGCAGACAGATGAAGAACTGGTCGGCGAAATCAATGATCTGCTCTATCATCTTCTGGTCCTGATGGCGGAAAGAGGCATAACTCTGCAGGCGGTGGAAGAGGAAATGACTGCCAGAGCGCAGAAACAGCATAATCTCAAAGCGGAAAGAAAGCCGGTCACAGTACTGTGATGCGGTTTTTTTCGTGCCGGACAGAAAACGGCAGTGAAATAGCCGCAGAAACCTGTATTATGAAAGGGAAGGAACCATTATTGCAGAACATCAGGGAGGCGTTTTATGAATATCGGAATTGTCGGCACCAGTACTATTGTTCCGTGGTTTACGGAAAGTCTGAAAGACTATGCCAGTGTCAAAACGACAGCACTGTATTCCCGCAGTTATGAAAAGGGAAAGGATTTCGCTGAGAATAACAATATTGAAAAGGTATATACGGATCTTGAAGAAATGTGCAGCGACCCGGACATTGATACGATCTATATCGTCAGTCCCAATGTTCTTCATTATCCGCAGGCAAAAACAGCAATCCTGCATGGAAAGAATGTTATTGTCGAGAAACCTTTCTGTGCTGCGCTGAAGCAGGCGGAAGAACTGTTCAGACTGGCTGAAGAAAAGAATGTAAAGCTGTTCGATATGTCTCTGTCCAGAGAATACAGCCGTTTCCTGCTGATTGAAGAATACAGGGACAGACTCGGAAAGATCCGGCTCTATAAAGATAACCGCAGCCAGTATTCGCGCAGATATGATGCTTTCCTTGCCGGACAGACACCGAATGTATTCAGCCCGGAGATGGAAGGCGGGGCTCTGATGGACCTGAATGTATATAATATCGCATTGATGGTCATGCTTTTCGGCAGACCGGATGAAGTATACTACATGGCAAATACCGAAAGAGGGATCGATACAGGCGGCGAACTGATCCTGAAATATCCGGAACTGATCTGTGAGAGCAGTTCATCCAAATGCTCAGCGGGCCGGAATATCATTCTGGTCCAGGGAGAAAAGGGCTACCTGACAATTGACCGGGGATTCAATCCGCCGGCGGGAAGCACTTATCTGCAGCTGAACGGAAAAGACAGAGAAGAAATCAATCCGCTGTTTGTCCAGCAGGATATGTCCAGAATCGTCAGATGTCTCCAAGAAAATGACAGCGCTGTCTATGAACAGGAAAAGGAACGTATCCTGACGATCGTTGAAATACTGGAAAAGGCAAGAAGATGCGCGGGACTGATTTTTCCGGGCGACAGAAACTGAACACAGTGTGCGTTAAGCGATTCCTTTTCTGATAGAAGAAGTTTGTCATGATATTATAATAGAAACAATTCGGAGGTATGCTCTATGGCGGAATATTCGGCACATGTCAGGCGGTGGGATGTATTCGAAGTATCACTGGAAGGCCCATCAGACGGCAATCCCTTTACAGAACAATGGCTGAGCGGTATTTTTACCGGCAGAAATGAAAGCGTCGTTACAGAAGGCTTCTATGACGGAGACGGAATCTACAGGATCCGGTTCATGCCGTCCTATGAAGGAAAATATACATTTGTCATCCGGACATCATTCAGCGATGCATGTTCCGGTGTCTTCTACGTTGAACCTGCACAGGAAAACTGCCATGGCCCGGTGCGGACATGCAGTACATATCACTTTGCCTATGAAGACGGCACCCCGTTCTATCCGCTGGGCACGACGGCATATGTCTGGCATCTGCAGACGGATGAAATGATCAAGAAGACGCTCGCTTCGCTGGAGCAGTCCTCTTTCAACAAAATCCGGTTCTGCATTTTCCCGAAACATTATGCATATAACCTGAAGGAACCGCGGGAGTATCCGTATGAAGGCACACCGATGGATTCTTCCGTGCTGAATGATCAGAATTTCTTCGCATATCTGGGCAGAGACGAAGGAAACAGCTTTGATAAAACAAGATTCCGTCCTTCCTATTTCCGCCATATCGAAAATATGATCAGAGAACTGGGCAGAAGGGGAATCGAAGCAGATCTCATCTGCATGCATCCGTATGACCGCTGGGGATTCTCCTCGATGAGCAGAGAAGAAGATGACCTGTACTGGAAATATATCATCAGCCGTTTCAGCGCATTCCGCAATGTCTGGTGGGCACTGGCCAATGAATACGATCTGCTCAAGGCAAAAACCGAAGCAGACTGGGAACACTATGCGGATCTGCTGGTCCGCAGGGATCCCTATCATCATCTGCGTTCCATACACAACTGCACACGGATGTATGACCACAGCAGACCCTGGATCACGCACTGCTCCGTACAGCGTATCGACCTCTATAAAGGTGCGGAACTGACGGATGATCTGCGGATGCGGTACGGCAAGCCGGTGGTGATGGATGAAATCGCCTATGAAGGCAATCTGCCGTACGGCTTCGGCAATATCACACCGGAAGAAATGACCAGAAGATTCTGGGAAACTGCCGTCAGAGGCGGCTATCCCGGACATGGCGAAACCTATCTCGATGATGAAGCGATCTGGTGGTCGCACGGCGGTACACTGCATGGCGAAAGCTGGAAGCGGATGGGCTTCCTGCTGCAGATTCTGAAAGAAGTTCCCGGATGCGGACTGATGCCCATTGCAGACCAGTGGGACGATGTCGCAGCTGTTCCGGAATCGGAATGGTCTCTGCCGGTCAGAAGCCAGTATCTGTTCTATTACAGTTTCATGCGTCCGGCATACCGGGAATTCCATATCGATGATGAAACAGAATTCGCTGCCGATATCATCGATACATGGAATATGACAATCACAAAAGCCGGTGTTCATAAAGGTGCGTTCCGGATCGATCTGCCCCAGCGCCAGTATATGGCGATCCGCCTGCGCAGACCGGAAGAAGCAGATTATGTCTCAGATACAGAAGAAGAACCGGAACAGGAACCGGAGCTCGCAGTACCGGATATCACACTGATTGAACCGGAAGAGCCGGCAATGGTACAGGTACCGGAAGAAGCATTTGCGCCGGTACTGCTGGAAGACTATGTCACAGAAGAACCGCAGCGTCAGGAAGAACTGCCGGCGGAAGAAGAGGATGAACCGGCGGACTTCGATACAGACGATGAACTGCCGGAAATCGTCGGCGGCGGAGAAGAACCGTTCTACCGCCGGGATCTCGAGAATCTGGCTGTAGAGGATATATCTCTGGAAGATACCGCCGATCTCGATGAACTCGAAGAAACGCTGGAGCGGACACTGAATATTCCGAAACTGCGCTTCCACAGAAACTGATCGGGTGCATTCCGATAAATGATCGGCTTTAAAGTGGTATAATCACGGGGAAGAAAAGGAGATTTGCATATGGAACAGCTTGAATTCAAATTCGACACACAGCTGCTGATTGACGGTGAAAATCTGGATGAAGATGTGATCCATGATTATATTCTTGAACACTTCAAGGGCGACTGCCTGCTGGTCGTCGGCGATGATACGCTCATCAAGATTCATTTTCATACCAATGAGCCCTGGCTCGTTCTGGAATACGGACAGTCCATCGGCGATATCTATGACGTTGTCGTTGAAAACATGCAGCGTCAGGAAGAAGGCCTGCCAGGCTGAGAAGCACAGCAGAAACAGAAGCGGAGAAGAAAAAATCTTCTCTGCTTTTTTTTCTGATTTATAGGCTACAATGAAGTTAACAGAGAATAAACGGAGATCATATCATATGCAGAGAAAAGTTGACCGCAGAGGACCGCTTCTCGATGAAAACGGGAAGCTGATCGAAAAGGGATACGCTGTTTCACTGGTCCGTACGTATGACCGCAGAGCTGTCAAGGCCAGTCCTTTCCGCATCAAGGAATGGGATTACTATCTGATCAGCGACGGCCGCCGGGGCCTGGCACTGACGGTTGCGGATAACGCATATATGGGCATGCTCAGCGCATCCTGGCTGAATTTTGAAGAACCGTGCGAAACAACTTCCAGTATCATGACCGTGATGCCGATGGGCAGCTTCCATATGCCCGCGGATTCATCTTCCGGCAATGTTTCCTACCGTGACAGAAACATCGATATTGCATTCTACAGCGACGGAAAAGAAAGAAGGCTGTGCTGTACCTATCCGGGCTTCCGGAACCGCGATACCCTGCAGGCAGAAATCATTCTGAATGATGTCCCGCAGGATTCCATGGTGATCATGACACCCTATGCGGAAGACGAAAAAGCTTTCTACTACAACCAGAAGATCAACTGCATGCGGGCTTCCGGTACGGTTACCTGCGGGAGTGAAAAATACGAGTTTACACCTGATCGTGCCTTTGCGGTGCTTGACTGGGGCAGAGGTGTATGGACATACCAGAATACCTGGTACTGGTCATCGCTTTCGGCAGATCTTGACGGACACCGGTTCGGTTTCAATCTGGGATACGGCTTCGGCGATACATCTGCCGCAACGGAGAACATGCTTTTCTATGACGGCAGGGCACACAAGCTGGAAGATGTCATATTCCATATACCGCTCGGCAGCGATCAGAAGGAACGCTTTATGGAGCCATGGCAGTTCACTTCTTCGGATAATAGGCTGACCATGGAATTCGTTCCGGTGATCGACCGGGCATCCTGTACGGATTTCAAGGTGCTCAGATCCGATCAGCATCAGGTGTTCGGAAACTTCAGCGGCACCGCGGTGCTGGATGACGGAACGGTCCTGACATTTAAAAACCTTCCCGGATTTGCCGAGAAGGTCATGAACAGATGGTAGAGATCACAGATGGAACATACTGAGTATGATTCCGATCAGGAATACTGCGATGCACATGATGACTGTGAAAGACGTGAATACGATCTTCCACAGTTTTTCTTCGCCGCTGCTGAGCCGCAGCAGATCGGTATTGACTCTGCGTCCGATCAGAACAAAGCCGGTGCCGAGGAACACGACCATGATCATGGTCGCCGAGATCCAGGTGAAGCGCTGCGGTATCACGGACATGATCCAGCTGAAGAAAACGATGCCCGCATGGATCTGCAGAGAAGGCCGGATGGAATGATAGCGCAGGGAAATGATCGCAAGATACCATCCCAGAAAGAATGCGATGACGGCGTCCGCAATTGTCGGCTGAGCAAGTGCATAGAGGACGGCTGATGCAAGTACACCGAAATACCGGCTGTAATGGCCGAGCTGACGCTGGATGATACCCCGGAAGATATACTCATCACAGAGCGGCTTGATGCATACAAACAGAATGAAATAGACAGCGTTGTTGATGATCAGGGGAACGCTCGAGAAATCCCCGACAAAACTGTAGGCAGAGGTAACATCCTGGCGCAGGATCGGGAAGATGGTCGCCACAAAGCCGGTCAGGACATAGATGGCAATGCCCAGGATCAGAAGAATGAATTTCCGGCTGACGGGCATCGGCACCTTGTGCAGATAATCCCGCATCCGCAGACGGAGCTGCTTTGCGCTGATCCGGAACAGGACAAATGCGGTAAACAGCATCATGAGTCCGTTGAACAGCATCATGACAAGGATCGGATCGGCATCACCGAAAAAGTCCGGCCGGAAGCGGTTGAGAATCACTGCTCCGTGCCAGACGGTCTGGATCAGACAGATATAGATAAACAGTGACAGGCCGAATGTATTGACCTGGTTTTTTGCCTGACGGGTGGTAATCGTCTGTTTATTCAAATTGCTCATTCAATGCTCTCGATCTCCAGCTTTCTGCATCAGAATCCATGCCTGCGGAACAGTTCATCCGCGATTGCCGGGAATGATTCCAGGCAGAATCCCTGCATGGAATGCGTTTTTGTGCCAAGATCCGCCAGATATCCGTGCAGCCAGACAGACATGCATACAGCTTTGAAAACATCTGCGGTCAGAGTCAGAATACCGGCCATGATTCCGGTCAGCACATCGCCGGAACCTGCCTGGGCCAGTGCCGGATTGCCGGACTGGTTGATGTAGATTTCACCGTTCGGTGAGGCTGCAATCGTATTGGGACCTTTCAGAACAAGATAGACGCCGTTTTCCTGTGCAAAGCGGCTGGCATACAGCATTTTGTTGTCCTGTATGACTTCTGCCGGCAGATTCAGCATCGCTGCGAATTCGCCCAGATGCGGGGTAAGGATCACAGGACACTTCACGAAGCGCAGAATATAGGTATTGTGATGCAGAAGGCGGAGAGCCTCCGCATCCAGGATCACGGGAACCGTACTGCTCTGCAGGATCATGTCCATGCACTGTTCCTTGCGCTCCAGGGCAACGGCACCGCTGCCGAAGGCAATCGCTTTGGCTTTGCGTGAATACGGTTCGATCATCCGGTCTGCTTCATGCATGCGGAACGGATGGAAGACCGCCGTCGTATGCTTTGCGGCGACGATCGGATAGATTTCTTCCGGCAGGCAGACTTCCACATACGGGGCACCGACGGTCCGGGCTCCGGTGATGTTCAGACTGACGGCGCCGGCCATTCCATAGCTTCCGCCGATCAGCAGGGTCTTGCCGTAGGTTCCCTTATAATCATTCTCCCGGCGCTTCGGGAAGCAGCGGAAGAACTCTTCTTCATTCATTTCGCAGTAAGGCGAAACTTCCGGATGCGGCAGATCCAGCGGAATCAGCCGGACTTCCCGGAAGAGTTCGGTTTCTTTTCTGAGCATATGCGCAGGCTTATAGCAGTCCAGCGCAAAAGTAATATCGGAACGGACCGCGCCGATATCGTGATGATCCGTATCTGCTTCTGCTCCGCTGTTGATATCCACGGAGAATACCCGTGCGGAGGAAGAATTGACGGCTTTGAATATATTGCGTATGTCGCTCTGCAGTTCGCCATGGTATCCGAAACCGTAGACCGCATCAATAATGACATCTGCCCGCTCGATCTGCCTGTATACGGCAGAGGGGCGGAGAATAACGGACGGGTCCAGCAGTTTCATGTTCTTCTGCGCAGCCTCGGTTTTGGGCTGGCCGCAGACAGGTATTACGCGGCAGTCAAGGCCGCTCAGATACCGGCAGATGACATATCCGTCACCGCCGTTATTGCCGCAGCCGGCCAGGATCAGTATCCGATCAGTCGGCTGTATTTCTTTTTTTATGGCGTCTGCCAGCGCTGCGCCGGCTCTTTCCATCAGTGTTTCTGCGGAAGCACCGGAATTGGCTTCGATCTGCTTCATTCCTTCACTGTTTACAATCATGTGCTTTCCTCTTTCTGTTAATAAGTTTATCATGTCAATGTTGAAAAAAGAACCATTGCGGCAAATTCAGCCGTACAAGAAAGAGGTGAAACTGTGCTGGAAATATTCGGTACGATCGGACCCGCATGCAGTGACAGGGATACGCTTGCGGCGATGATCACAGAAGGAATGACCGGAATCCGTCTGAACTGTTCCCATGCCGGTCTGCAGGAAAGCAGGGAAATGCTGATGCATCTGCGTCAGGCAGAAGCGGAAACAGGGAAAAAGGTCGATCTGATGATCGATCTGCAGGGACCGGAAACCCGGATCGGTGTATTGAAGGAACCGCTCTTCCTTTCCCGGGGAGAAATCATTCCGGCGGAGATGCTCTGTCTTTCGGATGCGGTATCCGCAGCGCTTATGCCGGAAGACAGAATTCTGCTTGATGACGGGAAGATCCTGGCGGAAATGACCGATGAAAATCATATGCAGATCATCCGGGGCGGTATGCTGCAGAGCAGAAAGAGCATCAAGATCGAAGGCAGAACGATCGATACGCCGATCCTGACAGAACAGGATCTGCGCAATATATCCCTGATCCGGGAATACGGGGTAACAAGCGTCATGCAGCCGTTTGTACACAGCGGCTCTGATCTGCGCAGAGTACGCAGCGTTCTGAAAGAACATGGCTGCGGCGATGTCCGTCTCTTCGCAAAAATCGAAACAGAAGAAGGCGCATCCGATATCGCTTCCATCATTCCGGAATGCGATACCGTCGTGATTGCCAGAGGGGATCTCGGCAACTGCATGCCGTTATGGAAACTGCCTGCGGTACAGAAAGAAATCAGCCATGCATGCCTGCAGCAGAACAGACCGTTTATGGTGGTCACGCAGATGCTGACATCGATGATCGACAGCCCGGTTCCCACCCGGGCAGAGGTCTCGGATATCTTCAATGCGGCTGTTGACGGAGCGTCATCAGTCATGGTTACCAACGAAACAGCAGTGGGAAAATACCCCGCTGAAGTCATTCATTACCTGTCCATGACTGCATGTGAGGGCTTTCATTATCGAAAAAAGTGCCTGTAAACAGGCAATTCGTTGTGCATGTCGCAAAATATGTTATAATCATTTTGTTTTAAAAAGGGAGGTATTTTGAAATGCCAGCAAAGAAAACTGTAAAGACTGCTGAGGCAGAAACCGAAACAAAGACAACAAAGAAAGCAGCTGCGAAGAAAGCTGCTCCGGCAAAGAAAGCAGAAGAAAAACCTGCTCCTGCAAAGAAGACTGCTGCCAAGAAGACAGCTGAAAAGAAGCCTGCTGAAAAGAAGCCTGCTGAAAAGAAGACTCCGGCAAAGAAGGCTGCTGCAAAGAAGACTGTCAAGAAGACACAGGAACCGGAAGTTGTCAAGAGAACAGTCAAGGATTATGAAGACATCATCAACTGGAAGAAGGGCGAAGCACATGCAATGGACTGGCTCTATATCGAGATCAATGCAGGCGACCTTCTGACAGAAGTCGAGGCTGGTGTTGACAATCTGAAGTCCACATGCGAAGCAATTCTGAACTGCATGCTCGAGGGCGACGGATTCATCGTTGAACCGGCAGAGGAAAACAAGGTTTCCGCATCGCTGACAGTCCGCTACTACTGCGACAACCTCAGCGAAACACGCAGAAAATACTTTGACCGCTGATTACTCTGATACTGCTGCTGCAAGGCGGCAGTTTTTTATTTTGTGCTCAGGTATGTCAGCACGCCGCTGAGCATGCATGCATAAGCTGCTTCCGCCAGGCCGGTGACGCTGCTGTAAGTCATACAGTGCAGAAGACAGAACAGCATGGTCATAATACAGATACGCATGCACGTATGATTCCGCATGATCAGCGGTACGGTGATGAGATTGAGCAGGATAAAAGCCGCATAGGCCGCAATGATATGCAGATTGGAAATGATCTGTTCCTGCTGCGACCAGGGCAGAAAGACCGAAGCAGCTGCCGTTATGTGCAGCAGACGCAGCAGACGTCTGTCCGTACCGGGTGAAATGCGGAGGATCAGAAAGAGCATCCAGAGATAGATCAGCATACATACTGCATGGGATAAAAATGAATATTCCCGGATCTGCAGAAGACCGGTCAGATTGAAATCCTTCCATCCGGCAGCTGCCAGACTGCCGAGAAAAACAGCCGGAATCAGAATATATCCGGTGAACCGTATGATCAAAACTCTTTGCTGTGAAAAAAATTCATGCATACTAAAATTATAACCGGGACAGGAAAAAAGAATATGGTTTATAAAGTCGGATATCAGGGACATCATGGAACATTCAGTGAAATTGCGGCACTGCAGTATTTTGCCGGACAGGAAATCGAACAGAAAGGCGGCCGGAATTTTACGGAGATCCTGACAGATGTTGAGAACGGGAATCTCGATTATGCGGTGATTCCGGTGGAGAATACCACGACCGGCATCATTGCCCGTTCCTATGATCTTTTCAGAAAATTCAATATCCATGCGGTCGGGGAAATCAATATACCGATCCGGGAAGATCTGATCGTCATCCCCGGCACATCGCCGGATGAAATCAGGGAGGTATACAGCCATCCGGAAGCACTTTCGCAGTGCGCTGGTTTCTTTGCGGCCAATCCGCAGCTGAAACAGATTCCGTTTCAGGATACAGCCCGTTCGGTAGAATATGTCCGGGACTGCGGCGACCGGTCGAAAGCGGCACTGGGTAGCTGGCGGGCAGCTGAATTCTACGGCATGGAATCGCTGTACAGGCAGGTGCAGGACACCGATACCAATATGACCAGGTTTCTCGTTGTCACAGCGAAGCCGGAAACCGTACCCGGAGCGGATAAAACATCGATTATGATCATTCTGCGGCATCAGCCCGGAGCGCTGTACAATGCCCTCGGCATTCTTGCCAAAAGCGGAATCAATGTGCTGAAACTGGAATCCAGACCGATCCCCGGAAGGGTATTCGAATACATGTTCTATATCGATTTTACCGGGAATACCGAAGACCGTCAGATCCGGGAAGTGCTGCGGGAACTGAAGATGCGCAGCGAGGATATGAAAATATTCGGATGCTACAGACACGCTGAGGCGCAGTTCTGATATGATAAAACCACAGGCAGGAACAGATATGACAGATCATCATTTTTTTGCAATTGTATCAAGAATGAAATATATCGAACGCTGGGCGCTGATGCGCAGTACCCGGCGGGAAAATCTCAGCGAGCATTCGCTGGAAGTCGCAATGATTGCCCATGCACTCTGCATTCTCGGCAATACGCGCTACGGCCGCAGTCTGCCGGCAGACAGAGCAGCCGTCATCAGTCTGTATCATGACGCAGGTGAAATCATCACCGGCGATCTGCCGACACCGGTCAAATATTTCAATGAAGAGATCCGGGATGCGTACCGGCAGGTAGAGGGCAATGCGGTGGAACAGCTGCTTGCCCAGCTGCCGCAGGATATGCGCAGCGCATATGCGGATGTGCTCCGGGAAGACGAAGAACTGCGTCCCTATATCAAAGCGGCGGATAAGCTTTCCGCACTGATCAAATGCATCGAAGAAGAAAGCGCAGGCAATACCGAATTCAGGACCGCGCTGCTTTCGACCCGGCAGAGTCTGGAAACAATGGCGGAAACGCTGCCGGAGATCAATGATTTTATGAAAGAATTCCTGCCGGCCTACGGCAGGACGCTGGATGAACTGCTGCAGAAATAACCACAGAAGGAGAATTCATATGAAACTGATCATCAACGGCGACGACCTGGGCTACACCAGAGCAAATTCAGAAGGCATTTTCCAGGCTTATGAGGAAGGCATCCTCCGTTCCACAACTGCCCTTGTCAATACGGCATATTTTGAAGAATATGTGCGCAGGGCGAAGACCGAGCATCCCGGTCTTGGAGTCGGTGTCCATCTGGTACTGACATGCGGCAGACCGCTGACCGCAAACAGGACCCTGACAGATCCTTCCACCGGTCTGTTCTGGCATGGGGCAGCCCGGCTGTTCGAACATGAAATTGATTATGATGAGGTATATGCCGAATGGAAGGCACAGATCGAGCGTTTCATCGCAGTATCCGGACAGCTGCCGACCCATATCGATTCTCATCATACCGTCATCGATCAATCGCCGCAGTCGCAGCAGACCGCATTGAAGCTTGCGGCAGAATACGGACTGCAGGTGCGCTCACATAACAGTTTCAGGTTTATTGACTCTTTCTATGCAGAGGATGCGACGAAGGAACATCTGCTGCAGATCCTGGAAGAATACCGGAATGAAGATATCGAGATCATGTGCCATCCCGGCTGGATCGATCTGGAACTGTACCGCTGCAGCAGCTATGCATCGGAGCGGATCAGGGAACTCGATATACTGTGCAGTCCGCAGCTGCGGGAATACATTGAAAAGGCGGGCATTGAACTGTGCCGCTACGGATCGTAATTCCAAAAACCTGCATTAAAGCATATACTGTAATCAGAACAATGTAACCGGAGGACAATAATAACATGAGCAACTATCTCACAATCGATGTCGGCGGAACGAATATCAAATACGCTGTCATGACCGATGAAATCGAAATTCTCGAAAAAGGAGAAATTCCTACACCGAGAAACAGCCTGGAGAACTTCGAAGACAGCATCGTTTCGATCTATGAAATGTTCAAGGACAGAAACATTGAAGCGGTATGCATGAGCGCACCGGGCAAGATCGATTCGCAGACCGGCTATTTCTACACCAGCGGCGCACTCGGATATGTCAGCGGCATCAATCTGGCAGATGCACTGAAAGACCGGATCCCGGTTCCTTTCTGTGTTGAAAACGATGCCAAGGCAGCAGCCCTTGCGGAACTCTGGAAAGGATCGATGAAAGGCTACGACAGCGGTTCGGTCATCACCCTGGGCACCGGTATCGGCGGATCCGTCATTCTCGGCGGAAAGCTCATCCGCGGCAATACATTCGCGGCAGGTGAATTCTCCGGCATCAGCGCAGACTGGAATGACAGATATACAAGCAAAAAAACATGGGCACGGGCAGCCAGCACAACGACTCTTGTCAGCATGTACGCAGAGAGAAAAGGCGTGGATGTTTCGGAAATGAACGGCAGGATCTTCTTTGAAGATGCCAACAGCGGCGTAACGGATGCGCTGGAAGTGCTCGATGCGTTCTGCGACAATATCGTTACCGGCATCATTTCTCTGCAGCTGATCCTGGATATGCAGCGCTTTGCATTCGGCGGCGGCATTTCCAAACAGCCGATCCTGCTGGAAACGATCAACCGCAAACTGGACGCATATTTCGAAGAGGCAAAGGGCAAAACACCTGCCACAAGGCCGGAAGTTGTCGCCTGCACATTCGGAAATGACGCCAACATGATCGGTGCTCTGTATCACTATCTGTATGAACTGCAGTAAGCACTGACCGTTCACAGCAGAAATTCACTGCGGCAGACAGCTTCTGCCGCATTTTTTAAAAACAGGCGGGAAACAGTATGGAACAGAAAATCATGCTCTACGATACATTCGGGATCATCACCAGCAGCTTTCTGCAGCCGGATGAAGCACTGAAACTGCTGCTGATCGGACCGGCTTATGAACAGACGGTCCTGAAAACCGAAAAAGCTGTATCGCAGCTGCGGTGGCTCAGTGCCCGGGTGCTGCAGAGCGGAGAAGTGGAAGAATACCGTAAGACGGTTGCTCTTGAAGAAACAGAATACATGAAAGCATTCGCTGCCGCATTTGAAGAAATGCAGCAGCCGTATGGCAGATGAATGCTTCTGTATAACAGAAAGGTATTAGTATTCAAAGAGACAATCTGCTACGATGACAATGATTAGGAGGATATCGGATATGGAATTCAGACCGGAAAAGAAACTCGGATTCGGACTGATGCGGATGCCCCGGATCAATCCGGCAGATGCGTCCAGCGTCGATGTGGAACAGGTGAGCAGAATGATCGATCTGTTCATGGAAAGAGGATTCACCTATTTTGATACAGCCTGGATGTATAACGGCTTTGAAAGTGAAAATGTTGCCAGAAAAGCACTGGTGGAACGCTACCCGCGGGACAGCTTCACCCTTGCCACAAAACTGCATGCCGGCTTCTTCAATTCTTATGAAGACCGGGATAAAGTTTTCAATGAACAGCTGCGCAAGACAGGGGCAGGATACTTTGATTATTATCTTCTGCACGGCGTTGAATCGGGCATGCTCGAGAAATATGAGAAATACGACTGCTTCAGCTGGCTGAAAGAAAAGAAGGAACAGGGTCTGGTCAGACATATCGGATTCTCGTTCCATGATACGGCGGAACTGCTGGATCAGATCCTGACAAAGTATCCGGATATGGAATTCGTGCAGCTGCAGCTCAATTATCTTGACTGGGAAAGCAGCTGGATCCAGTCCCGGGCCTGCTATGAGACAGCGGAAAAGCACGGCAAGCCGGTCATTGTCATGGAACCGGTGAAAGGCGGAACCCTGGCATCCCTGCCGGAAGAGGCGGAACAGATGTTCAAAGACTATGATCCGTCCATGTCCATTCCGTCATGGGCGATCCGCTTTGCGGCAAGTCTGCCCAATGTCATGTGCGTTCTTTCCGGTATGAGCTCTCTGGAACAGATGGAAAACAATACATCGTATATGCAGGATTTCAGACCGCTGAGCGAAGAAGAAAAGAAGATGTGCTTCCGGGCGGCGGATCTGATCAACAGCCAGATCGCCATTCCCTGCACCGGCTGTTCCTACTGTACGGAAGGATGCCCGATGCATATCTGCATCCCGCAGTATTTCTCCATCTATAACGAAGATATGCGTGAGCGCCTCGATGAGAAGGGCTGGACGATCAACTTCACCAATTACGAAACACTGACAAAGGCATTCGGCAAGGCATCCGACTGTATTGGCTGCGGCCAGTGCGAAGGTGTCTGTCCCCAGCATCTGACAATTATTGACTTCCTCAAGGATGTCGCAAAGCATTACGAGAGATAAAGAAAACGGATCGCACAGATCCGTTTTTTAACTCACTCGCCCAGACGCATTCTGCGGATGGTCGGCCAGAGCGCTTTGTCCAGCGCCGGTATTACAATGGCCGCCAGAATCGTTTCAAGAATGCCGTTGGATGTAATAACACCCATGATCACCGTACCGACCGCTTCCGCTGCAATTCCCAGTGCTTCAGCATACTGCGGACCGAAGAGTGCCCAGATCAGACCCATGACCATCAGCGTATGCAGGATCGTGCAGGCTGCTGCGGTGACGGAACAGGAAGGCAGATTGCCGATCCGCTTCCGCAGGATCCGGAACATTTTTCCGCTCAGCCATCCCAGCAGGATCCGCGGTACAAAGACGATGATCAGACTGCTGAAATTGCCGGAAATGCCGCCGACCGTAATAAACGGGGAAAACAGGAAGGATGTAATGCCGGGAGCGAATGTCGCCCTGAGCATCGACGACATGCCGAAGACGCCGCCGATCAGCGCACCGGTGCCGGCACCGAGGAATATACCCGCAAGAATGACAGGTATATGCATGGTTGTAATACTGATCGCACCGAGAGGAATATATCCCAGCGGTGTAACTGTAAGAATAATCTGAATTGCGACAAAGAACGCTGTTAATGTCAGTTTCTGAATCTCTTTTCTGTTGTTGTTCAAGATGAATGTACTCCTCTCTCTACTATGGACCACGCGTATTATAGCAGACAATGCGGATTTGTTAAGAATCTTCCGTTATGCATTCTGCGCATGGTTTTATCCGTAAACTGATAGTATAAATACAGATCGGAGACACGGAAGATGAAAAAACAGATTGTGCTGTTCAGAAGAGACGGAGAGGTGATGGAATGGATGCGGTAATCTATATCATCCGGCACGGGCAGACAGCGGTAAACAGAGCACATGCGCTGCAGGGCAGAAGCGATCATCCGCTGAATGAAGAAGGAATCCGGCAGGCAGAGGAAGCAGGTGCCTGGTTCCGGGGACAGGGCATCGTTTTTGACCATGTATTTACCAGTCCTTTGATCCGGGCAGTGCAGACAGCCAAGCTGTGCGCACCCGGCACGGAACCGGTAACAGACGCAAGACTGATCGAAATGGATTACGGTCCCTATGAAGGATGCGACCTGAAAAACCCGCCTGCGGAGATCGTTTCCTTTTTCAGCGACTTCATTCACTGCCCGGCCCCGGACGGCATGGAACAGTTAGCGGATGTCGTCCGCAGGACCGGAACACTGATCGAAGAAATCCGCGGTCTGAAAGGGAATATCCTGCTGTCCACGCATGCGATCGCAATGAAGGGGATCCTGGAGTATCTCACACCGGCATCGGAAGGAATGTACTGGTCGAAGTATATCGGCAACTGCGCTGTATACGCAGCGGAAATATCGGCAGGGCAGATCAGCGTTCCTGCAGAAATCCGATGAATGTATGGTAGAATTGAGCCATACATATAAGAGAAAAAATCATAATACAGGAGGTAGAACTATGTCCGCAGTAAGCGACAGAATCCGTGCAATGTTTGCAGAAGGCGATGCAGCCCGCGATGCCGGTCTTTCCACACCGGAAGATGTCATCCGCTATGATGATATTGCCTATGGCAGCGACCCGAAATGGCAGGTGCTGGATGTATACAGACCGAAAAGCGAAAGCGGCAGCCTGCCGGTCATCATCAGCGTCCATGGCGGCGGCTGGGTATACGGCGACAAGGAAGTATATCAGTACTACTGCATGAACCTTGCCCAGAGGGGATTCGCAGTCGTCAATTTCACATACCGTCTGGCCCCGGAATACAAATATCCTTCTTCACTGGAAGATACCAACAGCGTCGTTTCCTGGGTGCTGGAGCACGGACAGGAATACGGCATGGATACAGACAATATCTTTGCGGTCGGCGATTCCGCCGGTGCGCATAATCTGGCGCTGTATACGGAAATACTGACCAATCCGGAATACGCAGCAGAATACAGTTTCAAAGCACCGGCAGATTTCCGTTTCCGGGCAATCGCGCTCAACTGCGGGGCATTCCATATCACCATCGACAATAAAGCAGATCTGACAACGATGCTGATGGCGGACTATCTGCCGGAAGCAGGAAGCGAAAAAGAACTGGAGCTGATCAGTGCAGTAAAGCATGTGACGGAAGCCTTCCCGCCGGTCTTTGTCATGACCTGTGTCGATGACTTCCTGAAAGCGCAGCCTTCCGTCTTTATACCGGAACTGATCCGCAATGACATCCCGCATGTATTCAGATTCTACGGTTCAAAGACGAACCGTCTGGGCCATGTATTCCACTGCAATATCAAAACTGCGGACGCAAAGCTGTGCAATGACGAAGAATGTGATTTCTTCCGCCGCTATATCAGCTTGAAAGGCAGCTTATGAGACTTGAAAACATGACCTGGCCGCAGGCCGAAGCATATTTTCAGAAAGAAGATACAGTGATCATTCCGCTCGGATCTATGGAATGCCATGGCCGGCATATGCCGCTGGGCACGGATACACTGATCCCGAATAAGATCATCGAGCATCTCGAAACGATGTGCGATATTGCTATCGCCCCGATGATTCCCTACGGATGCACGGATTACCTTGCGTCTTATCCCGGTACGGTCAGCCTCGGCCATGATGTGCTCTATCAGGTACTGACCGCCGTAACACAGGGGCTGAAAGCCCATGGAGCCCGCCGGTTTATCGTGATCAACGGCCATGGCGGAAACATTCCGCCGCTGGACAGAACTGCCCTGGACCTGGAAAAACAGGGCTGCCTGCTCGCCCAGATGAACTGGTGGCAGATGGTCTGGACACTGGTTCCCGATCAGAACGGAAAGAGTCCCTGGCATGGCGGACACGGCGGCGGGGAAGAAACATCCGCCATTCTTGCCATCGATCCTTCTCTGGTCGATTTTTCAGAAATCAGCGATGCGCCCATGAACGGTCTTTCCGAAACGCTGCCTGCCTCCGGCATGCGCACGGTGCGGTTCCGGGGAACGGATATTCCGGTCAACCGCATGAGCCGGCATGTTTCGGACAACGGCTGGTTCGGCGACGATCATCCGAAAGATGCCAGTGCCGAATGGGGCGAAGAAATGATCCGGGCAGCGGCAGAGTATATCGCTGCCTTTGCGGAAGAATTCCGGAAGGTTCCTCTGGAATGATCCGCCCAATCATCAAAGACCAGATGTTCCTGGCCGCAAAATCATCGGATATGACCGAACAGGATCTGTCCGTGGCGGCAGACCTTGCGGATACGCTGGCCGCCAACCGTCTGATCTGCGCCGGCATGGCAGCCAATATGATCGGTGTATTGAAAAACTGCATTGCTTTCTTTGACAGGGGAAAGCTGACCGTCATGCTCAATCCGAAGATACTCCGCAAAGCCGATCCGTATGAAACTGAAGAAGGGTGCCTGTCCCTGAGCGGCATGCGCAGGACCAGACGCTTTCAGAAGATCACGGTGGAATACCTGGATACATCCTTTCAGAAACATACAAAGGAATACCGCGGTGTCAGCGCCCAGGTCATCCAGCATGAAATCGATCACTGCCGGGGCATTATCATCTGAATCCATTAAGACAGAATATCATTTCTGTCTTTTTTATTCAGATAGTGTACAATAAAAAAAAAAGAGGAGATTACATATAATGAGCTTTCCAAAAGGATTTTTATGGGGCGGCGCAGTGGCTGCCAATCAGTGCGAAGGCGCGTATCTGGAAGACGGCAAAGGTCTGAGCGTTCCGGATATGCTGCTGGGAGGCGATGTCAACACACCGAGAACCTTCCTG
>CADABS010000008.1 GCA_902786245.1 uncultured Erysipelotrichaceae bacterium | reverse complement strand
ATACATAAGTCAGGGCACCTCCACAGCCCTCACCTTCAGATCTGGCCGCGAAGCGGCCCGAAATTACCTGTATCTGTCAACCTTTTCAGCGAAAAATTCAGAAAAAAAAGATCCCCATATAATTTGAGGATCTATCAGTAAATAATACTACATCCGGGAAATCCTTAACTTACCAGCATTGGGATGGATCCGCACCTTTTCATTATCCGAGCAGTTTTGCAATATCATTCCAGGTGATAAAGATCATCAGTCCGATCAGCAGTGCCCAGCAGGCACCCATGATGACCAGCTTGACCTTTTCATTCAGTTCCCTGTGCACCGCCGTTTCGCACAGTGTGATCACGATCTGTCCGCCGTCCAGTACCGGCAGCGGCAGCAGATTGAACAGACCGACATTCAGACTCAGCTGCGCCATCAGGAACAGGAACGCTGCCAGTCCCATGGACGCATATGTCCCGGTTGCCTGATAAATGCCGACCGGACCGGAAAGCTGATCGAGATTTCTGCCCTGCAGCAGCGACCCGATCGTCCGGAACATCAATACTGCGATTTCCTTCATCTCGACACCGCCGTAGTACCAGCAGTTCAGCACATTGATATCCACTGCCCTGCTTTCCTCCGCAACGATGCCGATCCGGTAGGTTTCGCTTTCGCTGTCATATACCGGCTGGACTTCGATTTCCAGCTGCTGTCCGCTGCGTTCGACCGTATAGGTCATGACACCGCTGTAGTCTGCGCAGAATACCTGCATATCGAGGAAGGTTTTCACCTTCGCGGAAGAACCGTCTTCCTTCGTGATCGCAATGATCCTGTCACCGGGCTCGAATCCGGCTGTTTCCGCAGGCAGACCGCTCTGCACTTCGCCGACAACGGATTCCGGCGATACATAATAGACGCCTCTGGACAGATAGACCAGCGAGAACAGGACCCATGCCAGTATGAAGTTCATTGTGACACCGGCAATCATGATGATGATCTTCTTCCACCATACCTGATCGGTGATGCGTCTTCCCGGAGGTACTTCTACATCCGGATACAGCTCATCGCCGTCCTGCTCACCGGCCATGGATACATAGCCTCCCATCGGGATCGCCCGGATGGAGTACTGTGTCTCGGCCGTTTTCTTTTTCCAGAGCAGCGGTCCCATGCCGAAAGAGAATTCATAGCAGTAGACACCGAATTTCTTCGCCGCAAGCAGATGGCCGCATTCATGGATCACAATGATCACGGACAGCAGGATCAGAAAGTACAGGATCGTCATCTTCCGGTCTCCTCAACCTTCTTCTGCGCAAATTCCGTACCCCAGCGCACCGCATTCATCAGATCACCGGTATCATTCAGTTCTGTATACGGTGTTCTGTGCACTGCTTCAATCACGATATCCTCGATCTTCAGAAAAGGAATCTTTCCCTGTCTGAATGCCGCATTGGCACAGTCATTCGCCGCATTCATGACGGCAGAATAGCAGCCGCCTTTCCGGCCTGCTTCATAGGCCAGTGCCAGCAGCGGGAATCTTCTGACATCCGGTTTGTGGAAATGGAGCGTTCCGATCTCCGCAAGATCGAGCGGATGGGAAAGATCATAGGCAAAACGGTCCGGCCATGTCAGGGCATACTGGATCGGCAGCCGCATATCCGGTGCACCGAGCTGGGCAATAATACTGTGATCATTGTATTCCACCATTGAATGCACGACAGATTCTTCATGCATGATGACATCGATCGCATCATAATCCAGACCGAACAGCCAGTGCGCTTCCGTGACTTCAAAGCCCTTGTTCATCATATCCGCACTGTCGATCGTGATCTTGGCACCCATCGCCCAGTTGGGATGCGCGAGTGCCTGTTCAACGGTCACATTCTTCAGTTCTTCCCTGGACTTTGTCCGGAACGATCCGCCGCTGGCAGTGATGATCAGACGCTTGACCTGATCGATGGAATTGCCCTGCAGACACTGAAAGATCGCACTGTGCTCGCTGTCGATCGGCAGCAGTTTCCGTCCGTATTTCTTCAGTGCCGCATCGATCAGGGCCCCGCCGCAGACCAGTGTTTCCTTATTGGCAAGGGCAACATCATGGCCGCTTTCGATTGCCCGCAGCGTCGGCAGGAATCCGACGATGCCCACCAGCGCATTGACCAGCACATCATAATCCGTACGCTCTGCAAGCATGCAGAGACCTTCATCGCCGCTGATAAATGCCGTATCAGGATATGTTTCCCTGAGTGCACCTGCATCTGCTTCATTCTGCACACAGACCGTATCGGCTTTGATTGACGCAAGAATGCGGTGCAGCTGCTCAATATTCTTTCCGACGCTCAAAGCGCAGATTTCGAACAGATCAGGATGCTGAAGAACGATATCTACCGTCTGCGTCCCGATTGATCCGCTCGCGCCGAGCAGAATCAGACGTTTTTTCATTTATAACCCCCAGATCATCAAAATGCCGCTGAATACCATCAGACAGAAAATAATACTGTCCACCCGGTCCAGGGCTCCGCCGTGTCCCGGAAACAGATTGCCGAAATCCTTGATTTCATAGCGGCGCTTGACAGATGAAAAACTCAGATCGCCGATCTCCGCCACTGCCGGCAGGATCAGACCGGCGCAGATGACAAGCGAAACAGGCAGTTCTTTGCATGCGAGCAGTCCGTAGATAATGGACAGCACTGCCGCAAACAGATAACCGCCGACCGCACCTTCCCATGTCTTGTTCGGCGAAACATGCGGGATCATCTTATGCTTACCGAGAAAGACACCGCAGAAATACGCCATCGTATCGCAGACAAAGCAGGCGATCAGGACAAACATCATGATCCTGAAGCCGGCCTGGAAGGAATAGATCTTGCCGACCGAATGCAGCGCCATGAAGCAGACCGTCGTCAGAACATAGGTATATGCACAGAAATCCGCGTTTTTATCGAAAAACAGTTCAATGACAAACAGGATCACCAGCCAGGAAGCGGAAAGCGCAGCGATATAGGAACTGTCAAGGAACAGACCTGCCATCATCACCGCAAAATTCAGCACCGTCATCGGCCAGTCCGGCTTTCCGGTCTGCAGGGATGCGATTTCATAGGCGGCGATTGCCGCAATGACCGCCATCAGGATCCTTACCCAGATACCGCCGAAGTATACCGGCGGAAAAGCGACAGCAATCATCAGCAGCGCCGTCAGAATCTTGATCCGCATTTTCTTATTCATCTTTGATACCTCCGAAACGGCGGTCGCGGTGGCCGTATTCCTCCAGACACCTGCGCAGAACTTCCGGTGTGAATTCCGGCCATGCTTCCTTGACAAAGGCAAGCTCGGCATAGGCGATCTGCCAGAGCAGATAATTGGAAATACGCTGTTCGCCGCTGGTCCGGATCAGAAGATCCACCGGCGGGAAATCCTTTGTCATCAGATATTTCTCAAAATCCGCTTCTTCGATATCCAGAGAAGCCCTGCCTTCCAGAACATCCTTCGCATAGGCTCTGGCTGCCAGCGTGATCTCGCGCTGCGAACCGTAGTTCATGCATATATTGAGATTCAGTCCGGTATTGTTCTTCGACTGTTCCATGGCATCTTCCAGAACCTTCCGGGTATTGTCCGGCAGCCGGTCGAGTTCGCCGAGAATATTCATCCTGAAGCCCCGGTCAATGAATTCCTGCATGTATTTCTTAAAGAAAACAGCCGGCAGCTTCATGATGTATTTCACTTCCTCCCGGGCCCGTTTCCAGTTTTCCGTGGAAAAGGCATACAGAGTCAGATACCGGATTCCCATTTCATCTGCCGCAATGGCAATGGTCCGGACGTTGTCCGCACCGGCCAGATGTCCGGCTGTCCGCGGCAGTCCCTGGGCCTTTGCCCATCTGCCGTTTCCGTCCATGATAATCGCTGCATGTACACATTCTTTCATATCATTCACCTGCAATACTGAACATTATACCTTTTTTACCGTAAAAACTGAACCCGGACTCTTTCTCCGCTGCGGGCATCGAACAGATGCAGATCCTCCGGGGCAAAGGAAACATGCACTTCCTCTCCTTCATTGAGAGGTGTGTCCGTGAGAACAAGAAGATGTTCCATGCCGCCGTTCAGACAGATCAGATCGCACAGGACTCTTCCCCGCAGACTCCGGCAGGATGCACATACACAGGCAATTCCGTCTTCGCTGATCATGATCTGATCCGGCCGCAGGACCGCCCGGACCGTCCGGGTCTGCGTTTGGGCAAGCGGCAGCTTCATGCCGCAGACCAGCAGGCTGCCGGCATGGATATAGCCGGAGAGGATATTATTGCGCGGATCGCTGAAAAAAGACGCTGTGAAAAGATTGTCCGGATCATTGCGCATCGAAGCAGGATCGGCAAAGCTCTGTACCCTGCCATGGTCCAGCAGCAGTATCTTTTCACCCATTAGCTCCGCTTCTCTCTGGTCATGGGTGACTTCGATCATCGTCAGATTCTGCTCTTCCTGAATTCTCAGGATCTCCTGCTGCAGCTGTTCCTTCAGCCGCGTATCGAGGGAAGCGAAAGGTTCGTCCAGAAGCAGGATCTTCGGTCTGCGCACAAGCGCCCTGGCAATGCCGACCCGCTGCCGCTCGCCGCCCGAAAGAGCGGAAGGAAAGCGTTCGAGAAGACTGCCGATACCGAGCATCTGTGCGGTCTCTGCCACCATGGACTGGATATGGCTGCGGTCATAGCCGAGCTTATGCATGCCGTAGGCGATATTGTCTTTGACCCTGGTATGCATGAACAGAGAATCCTGCTGAAAGATCACCGCCGCATGTCTCTGGAACGGCTGCAGTTCTGTTACATCTTCTGCGTCAAAGTATACCTTTCCCCGGGAAGGTGCCTGCAGTCCGGCGATCACCCGCAGCAGCGTCGTCTTGCCGGCACCGCTGGGTCCCAGCACCGCCGTCCGGCTGCCGGAGGCAAGCGAAAAACTCACATCTTCCAGTGCCGATGTGTCTGCCAGCTGTACCGATATGTTTTCACAGCGTATTTCTGTCATATTCCTTAAAAAAGGATGCGGTGCCGCATCCTCAGACTTTCAGAACCTCTTCATTCTTCGCATCTGCGATCTCATCGATTTTCTTGATGTATTTATCGGTGAGTTTCTGTACTTCGTTCTGCGCATCTTTCTGGACATCTTCGTCCATGGTTTCATCCTTCTTGACCGCTGTCATCGCATCTCTGCGGATATTGCGGACCTGAACCTTGGCTTCTTCTGCCAGTTTGGAAACCTTCTTTGTCATTTCCTTACGGGTTTCACCGGTCAGCTGCGGAACGGTCATGCGGATGACCTGTCCGTCATTCTGCGGAGCGATGCCGAGATCTGCTGCGTGGCATGCCTTTTCGATATCTTTGAGGGAACTCGGGTCATACGGCTTGATGACAAGAGTTCTTCCTTCTACAACAGAGATACCCGCGATCTGGTTCAGCGGTGTCGGAGATCCGTAATAGTCAACATTGACCTTGTTCAGCATGTTTGCGTTTGCCATGCCGGTACGGACAGATGTCAGTTCAGACTGGAAGTGTTCGACTGCCTTGTCCATTCTGGTTTTAGACGTGTCTACGATTGCATATGCCATATTATTTCTCCTCCTTCGAAATGACTGTGCCGATCATTTCTCCCTTCATGGCTTTTACGATATTGCCCGGTTCATTCATATTGAACACGACGATCTTTATATTGTTGTCCATGCACATGCTTGTGGCTGTGCTGTCCATAACCTGCAGGTTCTTATTGAGCAGATCCATATATGTCAGCTTCTCGAATCTGACCGCATCGGGATTCTTTTTCGGGTCATCGGAATAGACTCCGTCAACGCCGTTTTTCGCCATCAGGATGACTTCCGCCCCGATTTCGCTGGCCCGCAGCGCCGCTGTCGTATCCGTTGAGAAATACGGGCTTCCGGTGCCGCCGCCGAAGATCACGACACGGCCCTTTTCCAGATGGCGTACAGCTCTTCTCTGGATATACGGTTCTGCCACCTTGGGCACATCGATCGATGTCTGCACGCGTGTATCCACGCCGATGCTCTCCAGTGCCGACTGGATTGCCAGCGCATTGATGATCGTCGCAAGCATGCCCATATGGTCGCCCTGGACCCGGCCGATGCCGATTTCCGATACAGTCTTGCCGCGGATGAAATTTCCGCCGCCGACAACAATTGCAATTTCCACTCCGGCTTCTGCTGCTTCCTTGATCTGTGTTGCCAGTTCATGCAGAACGTCCGGATCAAAATTCTTACCGCTTCCTGAGAGTGCTTCACCGCTCAGTTTCAGCAATACCCGCTTATACATGATGTTCCTCCTTCGGATTCACTGCAATTATTATAGCAAACCATACGTCTGTTTTCATTTCTTTTTACGGATGCGCAATGTATGATTATGACTATGGATAAAAATGAACTTTATGCAGTAGCCGATATCGGCTCCAATACGGTCGTACTGATCGTATATGAACTCATCGGCGGCGTCCCTGCCGTGAAGGAATACCTTTCCGATGCCGCCCATCTGATCGACACCGTCAAAGACGGCAGAATGAGCGCAGAAGGCATTGAAAAAGCATATACGGTACTGTCCGGCTATGCCCGCCATCTGGATGAACTGGATATACAGTACCGCTATGCGGATATCACCGAACCCGGACGCATATCCAACCGCGATGAACTTGTCAGCGCCCTGCGCAGAACCGGCTTTACAGTCGTTCCCCTGAGCGGGTCCGAAGAAGCGGTTCTCGATTATGAAGGAGCCCGGCTTGCATACCCGGATATTGAAACCGGTGCAGCCTTCGATGTCGGGGGCGGATCCAGCGAACTGATCACATTCAGAGACGGACGCATCACCACCGCTCTCAGCGTTCCCTTAGGCTGCGTGCGTCTGTCCCGCTATTCCCTGGATGACACTATCTGCAAAGATACGCTGCAGGCTGCCATGAAACAGTACCCGGCCCTGTCTCAGGAATGCGATACGCTGATCGGCATCGGCGGAACGATGCGGGCCGTCGGACTGGTCAGCGAAAAACTCTACGGCAGCGCAGACAGGATCGCCGTGCAGCAGCTCCAGGATCTGTTCACAAGACTGCGGGCAGAAGAACAGGAAGCCGTGCGGGCCATGGAAGAAACCGTCTCCCCCTCCCGGATCCCCGTATTCCTGCCTGGCATTCATATGATCCAGGCGATTGCCGAAGCATTCCGGGCAGAAGAAATCGTCATATCGCCGACCGGTATCCGCGAAGGCTTCCTGCTGAAGATGCTCAAAAGCAGAAACTGACCGCCGGTCTATTCACTTTTCTGACAAAGTGCTATACTGATTTCTGTAATCACAGGAGGTGAATCTTATGATCATCAGTATTGTTGTTTCACTCGTCATCGGTGCTGTCTGCGGCTGGCTCATCACCAGTCTGATGAACATGGACAGTTCAAATATTGTCTTCAACTGCGGACTCGGCATCGTCGGAAGCATTGTCGGCGGATTCCTTGCCGGAATCATCGGCTTCTCCGCCAACAGCCTGCTGGCGGAAGTGATTCTGTCCGTTATCGGCGGATGTGCCGTCGTCTGGGCATATCACAAATTCACAGGCAAATAAAACGGATGCCTTCCGCAGTCTGCGGAAAGCATCTTTTTTTATTGCGCAGATAAAGAAAAAGAACTGCCTTTCAGCAGTTCCCTATTGAATCTTATTTGGCAGCCATTGCGGCAACTTCAGCAGCGAAGTCGTCAGCTTTCTTTTCGATGCCTTCACCGACAGTGTACTTGACAAAGCATCTGACTGTCGCACCGTTGTCCTTCAGATACTGACCGCACTTGAGGTTTGTATCAAGGAAGAACTCCTGGTCAACCAGGCACATTTCCTGCAGAGACTTGGACAGTCTGCCTTCAACGATGCCCTTCTTGACCTTATCCGGCTTGTTTGCCAGGCTTTCGTCATTGGCAACGATACCTTCCTGTACGGATCTCTCGTGGGCAATAACATCCTGCGGCATATCATTGCGGGATACATATGTCGGATTCATGGAAGCGACCTGCATTGCCATGTTCTTGGCAACCTGGCCGTCCTGTGTTCCGGAAACGACTGTTACAGCAGTGATCCGGCCGCCCTGGTGTGTATATGTGCCGAAGATTTCATCATCAGCCTTTTCGATGACTTCGAAACGTCTCAGTGTGATCTTTTCACCGATGACTGCGACCGCATTGATAAATGCATCGCCCAGTGTGCCTTCGCCGCAGTTCAGAGCCAGAGCTTCATCCACTGTCCTGGCATCGCTGTTGATCAGTGTGTTCAGTGTTTCATCCATCAGAGCCAGGAACTTGTCGTTCTTCGCAACGAAGTCTGTTTCAGAGTTGATTTCAACGATGCAGGCCTTGTTGCCGTTGACCAGAATACGGGACAGACCTTCTGCCGCGATACGGCCTTCCTTCTTGGCAGCCTTAGCCAGACCGTTCTCACGGAGCCAGTCGATTGCTTTCTTTACATCGCCTTCTGTTTCTGTCAGGGCCTTTTTGCAGTCCATCATGCCGGCGCCTGTCAGTTCACGCAGTTCTTTAACCTGTGCAGCTGTAATAGCCATTATGCATTTTCCTCCGTCTTTGTTTCAGCCGCAGGTGCAGGTGCAGCTGCCGGAGCAGCGCCATCCGCCTTGCGGGCATTGTTATTGTCTCTCTTGAAGACACGGCGCTCGCCGCGTTCATTGTTGAAACGTCTGTTCTGCATCTGGGCACGGCGCTCTTCATACTTCTGTCTTCTCTTGCGCTCGTATTCAGCAGCCTGCTGTTCAACATTGATGATGACATCTTCCATTGTGATGTCAGCTTCTGTTTCGTCTTCCTGGTAAGCATTCTCGAGAACGCCGCCCTTTGCTTCAACGATCGCATCCGCAATCAGGCTGACCATCAGCTTGACGGAACGCAGTGCATCATCGTTGGAAGGAATCGGATAGTCAACAGAATTCGGATCTGCATTTGTATCGATCAGCGCGAATACCGGGATGTTCAGCTTGCGTGCTTCCGCAACAGCGTTGTGCTCTTCGAGCGGGTCGACGACGAACAGAGCATCCGGCAGCTTCTTCATTTCCTTGATGCCGCCGAGGAAGTTGTCCAGACGTTCCTTCTTCTTCAGAAGCTGTGCCTGTTCCTTCTTCGGATATACATTAATGGTTCCGTTTGTTTCCATCTCTTCGATCTCGAGGAGTCTCTTGATGGACTTCTGGATCGTACGGAAGTTTGTCAGCGTGCCGCCCAGCCATCTCTGGTTGACATAGAAGCTTCCGGAACGGAGTGCTTCTTCCAGGATCGCAGCCTGCGCCTGCTTCTTTGTGCCGACGAACAGGATCTTTCCGCCGTTTTCCGTGATTTCCTTCAGTTTTGCATACGCCTTATCGAGCTGATCTCTTGTCTTGTTCAGGTCGATAATGTAGACACCGTTCTTTGCGGTGTAGATGTAGGGTTTCATCTGCGGATTCCACTTGCGTGTCTGATGTCCGAAATGTACCCCGTTTTCAAGCATTTTCCTCATTGAAACAACAGCCATTTTTATTTACCTCACTTTCCGTTGTTTTCCGCCACAGCTTCGAACACCAGCAACATGCGCATAACCGTGCGGTCCGCATGCACGGGATGGTGAATCCACTGTGTGAGAAGTACATCCCCATGCCTTAAAAAAGCATATAAAAAGAGATGCTGAGAAACATTATCTCAGCATCCCCTGTGCTTGTCAATGACGGATTACTCCTTGGAATCCAGTTTCTTGTTGAGATCTTCGATATCCTGCTGCAGGCGGGCAACGAGATCCTTCTTTTCTTCTGCTCTTCTCTGCAGACCGCGGATCCTTGTGAAGTCCTCTGTTTCGAACTGCTGTTCTTCCAGCGCATTGATCTCAGCTCTGACTTCCGTGATCTGGTTCTGCTTTTTGGCGATCGTGTCCTTGAAGAACTGCTGCATGTTTTCATGCTTTGCATCCCAGAACTTGTTCTTGACTGCCTTGAATTCATCCCAGAGCGAATCATTGCTGTCCTTGCCGGCATAGCCTGCTTCCTTCCAGCGGACATCGAGGTTGCGCATCGTATCTGCCGCAGCCTTGCCGAAGTCGTTCTTTTCGAGAATCGCCTTGGCTTCTTCGATGATTGCCTTCTTGGCTTCGGCTGCCTTCCTGAATCCCTCTGTACGGGCATCATAGAATTCCGAACGCTTCTGATAGAATTCATCCCGCAGTGCCTTGAACTGACCCCAGAGTTCATCATCCTTGTCCTTGCCGGAAGAACCCGCTGCCTTCCATTCATTCATGAACTGCGTCATTTTGTCGCTGGCAGCCTTCCAGTTCTTGACTTCCGCCAGGGCAGCCTTTGTCTTTTCAATCAGTTCCGTCTTCTTCGCTTCGCTTTCCGCATGTGCTTCATCGAGGTGTGCGAAGTAGTTCTGACGCTTCTCATCGAAGCTCTTGCGGAAGGATTCGAACTGCTTTCTCAGATCTCTGTCTTCTGCGCCTGCGTCTTCGATTTCATTCCAGGCATCCTGCAGATCGCGGAATGCTTTCTGCGTCTTCTTCCATTCGGTGGATTCCGCCAGCTTTTCCGCTTCGGCGATCAGCTTCTGCTTGTCTTCCTTATTCAGACGGATATCTTCAAGAAGTTCTGCAAAGGAAACAGCCGCATTGTTCATACGGCGCAGATAATCGGCGTCCTTCGGTGTGCCCCAGTCTTCCATGGCATCGAACTTCGCCTTGATCTCTGTCATCTGCGGCTCAGCGCTGTCATCTGCCTCTCTGGCGATTCTTTCCGCTTCCCGGCAGAGTTCGAGCTTTGTGCGCAGATCATTTTCCATATCTTCAAGAGCCTGCTCGCCATGGCTGGTACCGTATTCGGTTTCGCCGCCTTCAGATGCCGGCTTTGTCAGAGAAAACATTTTTGTGCCGTAGACAGTTTCAATACCGAACCATCTGCCGCATCCGTCTTCTCCGAACGCTTTCGCCATGACGGGATTTCCGTCCGCATCCTTGGCGCCGTATAAAACTTCAATGACCTTTCCGTCAAAAGTCTTATGCGCCCGAATCGTCTTCTTGGCGTACTTTTCATCGTATCCGTTTAATTCATTCCAGTTCATGTGAGCCTCCCCTTGTATGTGTAAGTCAAACTTATCAATTATTTTAACACTAAATACCAAAAAACAAAACTACGATTCAACAGCGCCGTACTGCGCATAGTAATCGCTGATTCTCTGCAGAAGTTCCCCGTCCAGCCGGTCTTCTTCCTGCAGGATCTGCGTCACCTCATGCATGGTGACGATTGCGGCTGTCTTAAAGCCGTAGAGCTGCTGGATTTCCGACAGCGCGGAAATCTCTGATTTGCCCCGTTCGCAGCGGTTGAGCGATACGATCAGACCGCAGATTTCGACATCTGCCTGGCTTCTGACGATCGGTACTGTCTCTTCCATCGACTTGCCGGATGTCGTGACATCTTCAATCATGATCACCCGGTCCCCATCCTGCAGTTTCGAGCCCAGCAGGATGCCGGTATCGCCATGATCCTTGACTTCCTTGCGGTTGGAACAGTAGCGCACTTCCTTGCCATAGAGCTGATGGATCGCCATGGCTGTCGCAACTGCCAGGGGAATGCCTTTGTATGCCGGACCGAAGAGAACATCGAAATCCAGTCCGAAATTGTCATGGATCGCTCTTGCATAATACTCTGCCAGCTTCGTCAGCTGACCGCCTGTCACATAGGCGCCGGCATTCATGAAGAACGGTGAGCGCCGTCCGGATTTCAGTGTGAAATCGCCGAACTTCAGCGCATTGCATTCAAGCATGAAATGGGTAAAATCCTTTTTATACTGCTCCATTGGACATAACCTCCTCAATTTCTCTGTAGGTCTTTGCCGGATCTGCGGATGTCGTGATCGAACGTCCGACGACGATATAATCGCAGCCCTGCTCCTTGGCGTATTCCGGTGTGGCGACCCGCTTCTGATCATTGACATTGCCGCCGGCCAGACGGATGCCCGGTGTCACCGTCAGGAAATCATCGCCGCATGCTTCATGAATGGCCTTTGCTTCATGGACAGAGCATACAACGCCATCCAGACCTGCTTCTTTCGCATTCTTTGCATAGCGGACAACGGTATCCATGACTTCGCCGTCAATGCCCAGTTCCTCATTCATCGCTTCTTTTGAAACACTCGTCAGGATCGTTACGCCGATCAGCTTTGCCGGTTCTTTTCCTTCCGGCGTTCCTTCCAGGATGCCTTCCTTTGCGGCTTTCATCATCGCGATGCCGCCGCCGCAGTGGCAGTTGATCACATCGACGCCGAGCTTCGCCAGGTTCTTCATGCCGCCTTTGACGGTATTGGGAATATCATGCAGTTTCAGATCCAGGAAAATATCATGGCCCAGCGCCTTGACATCTTTGACGATATCCAGGCCGCAGGCATAGGTCAGTTCCATGCCGATTTTTACGAACACCGGCTCATCGAATTTTGCGAGAAACCCGAGTACTTCTTCCCTGGACGAGAAATCCAGGGCAACGATTGTCTTGTTCATATTGCTCTTTTCTCCTTTATTTCCTGCAGTGATGCATAACCGTATTTTTTCATTGTTTCCGGCAGCCGGTCAATGATTTTCACACAGACCATCGGATCGGCAAAATTCGCCGCCCCGACTTCCACCGCATCCGCACCCGCCAGCAGAAACTCGATGACATCTTCCGGCGTGGAAATACCGCCGACCCCGATGACCGGAATATGCACGGCTCTTGCGCACTGGTATACCATGCGGACTGCGACCGGCTTGATGGCCGGACCGGAAAGTCCGCCCGTGCCGTTGGCCAGAACAGGTCTGCCCGTACGCAGATCGATGCGCATGCCCAGCAGCGTATTGATCAGCACCAGACCGTCCGCACCGGCTTCCTCGACCGCCTTTGCGATCGATACGATATCCGTGACATTCGGTGTCAGCTTGACATAGACCGGCTTCGTGCTGGCTTCCTTTGCCATCCTTGTCACATGGGCAGCCAGCTGCGCATCCGTACCCAGACCGATGCCGCCGTGCTTTACATTCGGGCAGCTGATATTGAGTTCATATGCCTTGACGACCGGAGAATTATTCATCTTCCGGATGACTTCGACATAATCTTCTTCCGCCGCACCGGCGACATTGGCAATGACTTCGGTATCATACTGCGCCAAAAACGGCAGTTCGTTTTCGATAATATAATCCACACCGTGATTCTGCAGTCCGATCGCATTCAGCATCCCCATCGGCGTTTCCGCGATACGGGGAGTCGGATTGCCGAAACGCTCTGCCGGTGTCGCGCTCTTGATTGCGATGCCGCCGAGCCGGCTGAGATCATAGAACTCCGCCAGTTCCCGTCCGTATCCGGCGCATCCGCTGGCCGGAATGATGGGATTCTTCAGATGCAGTCCGGGCAGATTGACAGAAAGATCGATCATAATACCACCTCCCCGATCCGGAATACCGGACCTTCGGTGCAGACCCTGCGGCTTTCGCCTTCCGGTGTCTTCACGACGCAGCCCATGCATGCACCGAATCCGCATGCCATCCGGCTCTCGAGTGAAACATAGCCATCCGATGCGCATTCACATACCGCTTTGAGCATCGGCAGCGGACCGCAGGCAAGAACCATATCCACGGCAATGCCTTTTTCTCTGATGGCATCGATGACCGTACCTCTGACACCGTACGATCCGTCCATCGTTGCGGTTTCGACTTCGCTTCCCAGTTCCTTCATTTCATTCACCAGGATCATATCCGCGCTGCGGTTGAATCCCAGCACACATGTCACATGGAAGCCTCTGCTGCGGTACTGCTTTGCGGTTTCAACAAGCGGAGGCACACCGACACCGCCGCCGATCAGCGTGACATCCCGGTCCAGCAGCGGGAATCCCGTTCCCAGCGGACCGATCAGACTGACCGTCTGCTGCGGCTTCATCTGTGCCATGGCATCCGTACCCTGGCCGACAACTTTATAGACAAGCGTCAGCGTATCGCCTTCCGTGCAGCATACCGAAATCGGTCTGCGCAGGAAGAAGCCCGGCACCTGTACCTGGACGAACTGACCGCAGCGCACCAGCGGTGCGATGTCTGTCTTCAGTTTCATCCGCAGCACATCTTCATTCAGTTTTACATTTTCAATGATGAGGGCATCTGTGCATTTCATGGCTTTCTCCTGTATACCGTCTTTCCGCCGCAGATCGTCTCTTCCACAGCCGCAAATACGGTACATCCGTCAAACGGTGTATTCTTACCCTTCGAGAAGAATTCTTCCTTCCGGATCAGGTTCTCTTCATTGAGTCTGACAATGGTCAGATCAGAGCGCATGCCTTTGCGGATCGCACCTCTGTCCGTCAGACCGAACCGTTCTGCCGGGGCGGTGCTCATCCAGCGGACCAGCTGCGGCAGCGTCCAGCGTTTCTGGCGGTGTACGAATTCCGTATACAGCATCGCAAAGCTTGTTTCCAGCGAAACGATGCCGAAGGCAGACTGGGCCATGGGCTTATCCTTGTCAGCGGAAGTATGCGGGGCATGGTCGCTGGCAATGAAATCCAGGGTTCCGTCTTCCAGACTGCGGATCAGTTCCATCCGGTCGGCATGGCTGCGCAGCGGCGGATTCATTTTCCAGTCCGGACCTTTGACATCGGTATCCTCCAGCAGCAGATGATGGGCAGTGACTTCTGCCGATACGTCCGCACCTGCTTTTTTGGCTTCCCGCAGCGCATCCGTGCTCAGATGCGAAGAGATATGGCAGCCGTGGTACTTCAATCCGTATTTCTCTGCAAGCATCAGGTCGCGCTTGAGCTGTTCGCTTTCGCATTCACCGGGTATACCGTCCCAGCCCATGGAGCGTCCGTATTCGCTCTCATGGACACAGGCCCCGGGTCTTCTGTAATTCATATCTTCGGTATGGCAGGCAAACATGACACCGGCTTCCTTTGCCTTCAGCATCGCTTCCTGCATGACACTGCAGTCGGCGACACCGACGCCGTCATCCGAGAACCAGCGGATACCGAGTTTCTTCAGTTCTTCATAATCGGTCGGGATCTGTCCCTTTTCTCCCTGCGTGATCGTTCCGTAGGGAACCGTATTGATCACGGAGTCTTCCCTGATTTTCTGCAGATATGTACGCATGACTTCCGGTGTATCCGGGAACGGGTTGAGATTGGGCATCGCAAAGACGGTCGTAAAGCCGCCGTGGGCTGCCGCCTTTGAACCGGTCAGGATCGTTTCCTTCTGTTCATAGCCGGGCTCGCGGAAATGCACATGCACATCGATCAGACCGGGCAGAACGGTACAGCCGCTGCCGTCAATCAGCTCTTCTTCACCATGCAGATCCGGTCCGATATCGATAATGCCGTTTTCATCGAACAGAATATCCGTCCTGACGATTTCATCGCCGATGACCGCTTCCGCTCCGGCAATTCTGCGGATCATCTGTTTTCTCCTTCAAACGGTCCGTAGCCGAAGGCGCGCTTGATGACTGCCTTGCGCACCAGGACGCCGTTGTACATCTGCTTGAAGATCCTTGAACGCTCTGCTTCGACCAGATCCGTATCGATCTCGATGCCGCGGTTGACCGGGGCCGGATGCATGACGATGGCAGTCTTCTTCATCCGGGCATATCTGTCTTTTGTCAGTCCGTATGCCTCCAGGTAGGAATCATCGCCGACGCCATCCAGGGCAGCGCCGCGTTCCTTCTGGATCCGCAGCATCATGACGACATCCGCTTCCGGGATCGCTTCGTCGAAATCGACCCATTCATAGCCCTCGCGGCTCCATTCCTTCGGACCGGCAAAGGTCACCTTTGAACCAAGCAGTTCGAGCGCTGTCTTATTGGAGGATGCGACCCGGCTGTGCAGGATATCGCCGCAGATCACGACATTCAGTCCTGCCAGCGTACCGAATTCCTGCTGCATCGTCAGCAGATCGAGCAGACACTGGGTCGGATGATCGCCGGCTCCGTCGCCGGCATTGAGTACCGGAATCTTCAGGTTTTCCAGCTCATCCCAGTAGCGTTCCCTGGAATGGCGGATCACCAGTGCTTTATAGCCGTGCATCTCCAGCGTTTTCAGCGTATCATAGAGCGATTCGCCCTTGCCTACGGAACTGCCGGCAATGGCAATATCGACCGCTTTCAGACCCAGCTGCAGCTCGGCGCTTTCAAACGAATAATGCGTTCTCGTCGATGCTTCAAAAAAAAGATTGGCAACCAGACTTCCTGCATCAGGAAGCTGCCAATCTGCATAGCAACTGTCAAACAGCAAAGCATCGCTGAGAATATGAACAATATCATCCTTCGAAAGGTCTTTCATTGAGAGAAGAGAATTCTTGTGCATAAGGACCTCCTTTTCATATTCGTCAAGATTATACACTACGGCAAACAGATTGCAAATCATTTATGTGCATGGGGATGGGCCTGATCCACCACCTTGCGGAGTCTGTCCTGGGTGACATGCGTATAGATCTGGGTCGTTGTCAGATTCTCATGTCCGAGCAGCTCCTGCACCACCCGCAGGTCCGCTCCGTTGTCCAAAAGATGCGTCGCGAAACTGTGGCGGATCATATGCGCATGCACATGCATCGGGATGCCCGCCCTTTCCCCGGCAGTCTCGCAGATATTCTGGATCGCCCGGGAAGAAATCGGGCGCCCGTGCTGATTGACGAAGAGGTAACCGTGTTCCTCCGTCTTCTTCATGAACTGCGGCCTTGCTTCGCGCAGATAGAGATCGATCAGCTGTCCGCAGCGCCGGTAGAAAGGAACCATGCGCTCCTTGGATTCTTTGCCCAGCACCGTCAGATAGCCTCCGTCCAGACTGATCTTTCCAATCTGCAGGCCGGCACATTCCGATACACGCAGACCGCAGGCATACATCGTTTCCAGGATGCACCGGTCGCGGATATCCGCCGGATCATGGAGGTCAAAGCACCGCAGCATCGTCTCCATCTGATCAAAGGTCAGAAACTCCGGCAGCTTGCGGCGGTTCTTCGTACCGTGGAACTGCAGGACCGGATTGGCATGAATGCCTTCCGAACGGTTGAGATAGCGGTAGAAAGACTTGAGCGAAGAAAGATTGCGGGCATAGCTGCTGTTGGACAGCGGCGTGCCGCCGATCTCCCCGCTTCTGAGCTTCGTGAAATAATCGCTGACGTTCTCCCTCGTCACATCATTGAAGGATTCAATGCCTTCTTCCCGCAGCCAGACCAGAAATCTTTCAATATCCCGCCGGTATGCATCTTCGGTATCTGCCGATCCCGTTCTCTTCAGCCGGATATAGTCAAGAAAGGAATCCAGCGATCTTTCAAAGTCTTCCTTCATCGATCATCTCCCTGATCAGCGCAAGCGACTGCGGTGCATAGGCATTCTTGCGGTCTTTTTTCTTCACGTTATCACGCAGATGCATGATGCCGAAGTTGGCGTTCATCGGCTGGAAGGACGCCGGATCGGCATGGGTGATGTAATGGGCCATCGCCCCGAGCATCGTTTCCGGTGTCGCAATGGCAGGTTCCTCACCATGCAGTACATGGGCGAGATTGATCCCCGCCAGCATCCCCGAGGCGGCGCTTTCGATATAGCCTTCGACCCCGGTCATCTGACCGGCAAAGAACAGATTATCCCGGTCTTTGAACTGGTATGTTTCGCGCAGCCAGCGCGGCGCATTGAGATAGGTATTTCTGTGCATGACGCCATAGCGGACGATCTCGCAGTTTTCCAGTCCCGGAATCATCTGCAGGATCCGCTTCTGCTCACCCCATTTCAGATGGGTCTGGAAGCCGACGATATTGTAGAGACTTGCCATGGCATTGTCCTGGCGCAGCTGTACGACCGCATAAGGACGCCATCCGTCCTTTTCCAGCCCGACCGGCTTCATCGGTCCGAACAGCAGTGTCTGCCGGCCCCGTTTTGCCATGACTTCAAACGGCATGCATCCTTCGAAATAGACTTCTTTTTCAAATGCATGCATCTCCGCTGTCTCCGCCGTGATCAGTGCCTCATAGAAGGCATCGAACTGTTCCTTGTCCATCGGACAGTTGATATAGTCGGCGGAGCCTTTGTCATATCTGCTCTTGCGGTATGCTTTTGTCATATCGATCGATTCGGCGGTCACGATCGGGGCTGCCGCATCATAGAAGTAGAACGAATCATTGCCGGTCAGTCTGCCGATTGCCTCTGCCAGAGGCTGCGATGTCAATGGTCCGGTCGCGATGACAGCCGGTCCTTCCGGAATCTCTGCAATCTCTTCGGCAGTGATATGGATCAATGGATGGGAGCGGATCTGATCGGTGACGTATTGGGAAAAAGCATCCCGGTCGACCGCCAGGGCAGAACCTGCCGGCACCTTTGTTTTTTCCGCCGCCTCCATGATCAGCGATCCGCACATGCGCATTTCTTCTTTCAGCAGTCCGACCGCATTGGTCAGTGCGTCCGAGCGCAGGGAGTTGGAACAGACGAGCTCTGCGAATGTATCGCGGGAATGGGCCGGTGAATGCTTCAGCGGCTTCATTTCAATCAGTTCCACACAGATCCCCCGCTTTGCCAGCTGCCAGGCGGCTTCGCAGCCTGCCAGTCCGGCACCGATCACCTTTGCCTGTGTCATGCTTTTTTCACCATTCCCCGCCGGCTTGATTTGCGCCGCGGTGCACCCGGTGCCGCTGCCGCCTTCGTCTCCGCCGTCCTCTCAGCCTTGGAAATGATCCGCTCGCCGTTCATGTTTTCCATATACCGGCATTCCGGGAAATTGGAACAGCCCAGGAAGAACGTGCCGAATCTGCTCTTGCGCTTATAGAGTTCATGACCGCATTCCGGACAGATCTTTCCGGTCTTCTCCGGTTCTTCCTTCGGCTTTGTCTCGATCTGTCTTGTATAGCGGCATTCGGGATAATTGGAACAGGAAATGAACTTTCCGAAGCGGCCGCTCCGGATGACCAGCTCACCGCCGCATTCCGGACAGATTTCTCCGGTCTTCTCCGGCTGCAGTCTTTCCATATTTTCATATGCTTTATCCAGAAGCGGTTCGAAGCGGGCATAGAAACTGCGCAGGATCTCGAGTTCATCCGCATCGCCTTCGGCAATCAGATCCAGTTTGTCTTCCATCGAAGCGGTATAGCGGACATTGATGATATCGGAGAAGTATTCATCCAGCTTATCTACCGTCAGGATCCCCTGCTCGGTCGGAATGAATACTTTCGTACGGCTTTTCTCATTCGTCTTTTCCAGACTGACATAGCCTCTGGCCTGGATCGTATCGATGATCATGGCATAGGTCGAAGGACGGCCGATGCCTTCTTCTTCCAGTGCCTTGATCAGACGGGCTTCGGTATATCTTGCGGGCGGTTCCGTGAAGTGCTGATTCATCTTGATTTCTTTTGCCTGCAGGCTTTCTTTTTCAGCCAGCACCGGCAGAACGACATCCTTGGATGAATCATAATCCGCATAGACCGCCAGATAGCCGTCAAAGACCATGACCGAACCCTGGGCACTGAAATCATAGATGCCCTGGCGCAGCGTCACGGAAACAGAATCATATTTTGCCGGTGCCATCAGGGCAGCCAGCGCTCTGGCATAGATCATCTTGTAGAGCCGGTACTGCTCACTGGTCAGATACGGCTTGAGCTTCTCCGGCGTATTCTCCAGACTTGTCGGACGGATCGCTTCATGGGCATCCTGCGAAGACGCATCGTTTCTGACTTTATAGGAACCAAGATAATTCTTTCCGTAATCGGCAGTGATCTTATCCCTTGCCGCATTGATGAACACATCCGAAAGACGGGTGCTGTCGGTACGCATATAGGTGATCAGACCTTCCTGGCCGCTGCCGATATCGATTCCTTCGTACAGACGCTGGGCAATCGACATCGTCCGCTTGGCGCTGAACGAAAGCTTGGTGCTGGCTTCCTGCTGCAGCGTACTCGTGATGAACGGCGGCTTTGCGTCCCGGCGCCGCGTCGATCTGCGGATCTCGGCAACCTCAAAGGGACCCTGGCAGCCGTCATAGACCTGCTGCGCCTCTTCGGCATTGTGCAGCTGCGCCTTCTTGCCGTCAATCTTTGCCAGGGAAGCAGAAAACTCTTTTCTGTCTTTGACAAAAGACGCTTCGACCGTCCAGTATTCATCCGGCTTGAACGCCTTGATTTCCTTTTCTCTTTCAACGATCAGCTTCAGGGCGACCGACTGTACCCGGCCGGCGCTCTTTGAGCGGATCTTGGTCTTGAGCAGCTTGGACAGCTTGAAGCCGATGATACGGTCGAGAATACGCCGTGTCTCCTGGGAATGGACCAGGTCCATATCGATCTGCCGGGGCTGCTCAAACGCCTTCTGCACTGCCGACTTTGTGATTTCATGGAACGTTACCCGGTCCTGTTCGCTTTCATCCAGTCCGAGTTCCTGGGCCAGATGCCAGCTGATCGCTTCCCCTTCCCGGTCCGGGTCGGTCGCGAGAAAGACTTTCGCGCTCTTTTTTGCCATGGAACGCAGATCCTTGACGGTCTGGACCTTATCCTTGGAAACAATATAGGTCGGTTCAAAGTTATTCTCTATATCCACACCGAGTCCGTCTTTGCCTTTGATTGCCAGATCGCGGATATGTCCTTTGCTGGAAACGACCGTATAGTCGCTGCCCAGATATTTCGCAATCGTCTTGGACTTTGACGGGGACTCAACAATTACCAGATTCTTCATTGGTTTCACCTCGTAACTTCACATAATATTTAAACAATTAAAAAGAATATCATAAAAAATCTGAAAAGCAATATATCAGTACATCGCATTCAGTTTCGCGATATCCTGCACGCTGCAGAGAATCGACGCACCGTCCCGGATCAGCCAGTTGTTTCCCAGACCGCTTTCATCATCGGCCGGATACGGCATACACCAGACATCCCGGCTGAGACTGAGTGCCTCATTCACAGTCAGCGACGTACCCGAATGCGGCATCGCCTGGGTAACGATCAGAGCTCTGCCAAGGGCCGCAAGGATCCGGTTGCGCCAGGGAAAATGGCTCCTGTGCACACCCGTACGGAACGGATATTCTGAAAGAATCAGATGATCCGCTGCCATGATCCTGTACAGATCCCGGTTTTCCCGGGGATATTTCCAGGCCAGTCCGCTGCCGATCACCCCGATGGTTCCCGCCCCGGTGATGCCATGGCGGTGCACGCATGCGTCCACGCCTCTGGCAAGACCCGAGACAAGCACGAATCTGTTTTTGAGCTCATTGCAGACAAGATCTGTCATGCGCTTTCCTGTTTCCGACATATTCCGCGATCCGACAATGGTCATCATCGGCTTCTCCAGCAGCTTTATATTTCCCTGATAGAACAGGATCCAGGGCGGATAGCGCAGCTGCCGCAGACAGGCAGGATACTGCGGATCGGCAGCCGTGATATAGTTCTCACTGCAGGTTACACTCCGCGGTTCTGTTCCCTCCGCCAGCGCTTTGGCAATCTTTGTCCAGCTGCCGTCATACATCACCGCATAGGCGGCGATCTTCTCTCTTTCACATATCATAAAAAAAGCCTCCTGTAATATCTGTTCGCACAGATTCAGAAAAGCTTTCTATAAATCGAGTTTCTGCTGGATCGCCCGGGCGGGTCCGAAACTGCGGCGGTGGATCGGCGTGATGCCGTAGGTGCGGATCGCATCCAGGTGCGCCTTTGTGCCGTAGCCCTTATTCGAGGCAAATCCGTATTGGGGCCAGATTTTGTCATATTCCTTCATCAGCCGGTCCCGGGTCACTTTGGCCAGGATCGAAGCAGCCGCGATCGAAATCGATTTCTGATCGCCCTTAACGATGGCATGTACGGTTCTGTCTTCCAGTTCCAGCGGCATCGCATCGCTGAGCACGGCACAGGCAGGTGCCTCCATCGCAATCCGGCTCATTGCCATCTGGTCGGCATGGTAGATATCGTAGCGGTCGATGTCCGCTTCGCTGACAAGAACGATCTGAAACCAGAGCGCATCGTTCTGGATCGTTTCATACAGTTCTTCTCTTTTCTTTTCGCTGATGCTTTTGGAATCATAGATATCCGGATTTTCATAGCCCGGCTCAAAGATCACGCCGGCAACGCACAGCGGTCCGGCCAATGGTCCCCGGCCGGCTTCATCCAGCCCGAGCACCAGCGTGCCGTCAGGCCAGTAAAAATGCTCGAAATCATTCGGACATGTTTTCTTCTGTTTCATCATCCGGTTTCTCCAGTGTCAGCTTTCCCAGTCTGCCTTTGCGCAGTTCATGCAGGAAGAGATCGGCTGCCCGCTTCGTATCCGCTTCGCCGCCGGCCAGAACCAGTCCCCTGCGGCTGCAGATCGCCTTCAGCATCCCGTTGGGATTGACTTCGCCGCTTTCATAGATGCCTTCCAGCAGTCCGGGATACAGTTCCTGTACGATCCGGATCGTATCCATGGCGATCATTTTCCTGTCCAGGATATTGTCATTGATCGAGCCGAGCGCAGCCAGCAGCGATCCTGTTTTTTCATCATCGAACTTCGGCCATAATACGCCCGGTGTATCAAGCAGTTCCAGATCGGGATCGGCATGGATCCATGTCAGGCTTCTGGTAACGCCGGGACGGTCTTCCGTCTTCGCGCTCTTTCGGCCGGCGACCCGGTTGATCATGGTCGATTTGCCGACATTGGGAATGCCTGCCGCCATTGCCCGCACCGCCCGCGGCTTGATGCCTCTGGCGCGCTGTTTCTGCCTTCTTTCTTCCATCAGCTGCAGCGAAGCCGCAACGATTTTCTTTTTGCAGCGGGGATCATTGAGCACATCCAGCGCCATGCATTCACATGTATCGCTGCGCAGTGCCTTTTCCCATTTTTCCGTCATGACAGGATCTGCCATATCCGTTTTGGACAGGATGATCAGACGCGGTTTGCCCTGGGCCATCTGGTTGAGCATCGGGTTGGTGCTGGCCGCGGGAATCCGGGCATCGCGCACCTCGATGATCATATCGACGGCCTTCAGCTTCTCTGTCATTTCCCGGCGGGCTTTTTCCATATGGCCGGGATACCACTGCACCTTTACCATGTCTCAGCCCCGAAATGGCTGAACGGCCAGACGATGAACACACCCTTGGCCATGATCTTATCTGCCTTGAACGGACCGTAATAGCGCGAATCGGTGGATCTGGGCCGGTTGTCGCCCAGGCAGAAATATTCATCCTCCGCCAGGGTGACCGGTTCGACATCGGTCATGAACACACCGTCATAGGAATTTGCATAATCAGTATCCAGGAAAGGCTCCTCGACCGGTTCGCCGTTGATATACAGCTGTCCGTCCGTATAGGAAACTGTTTCTCCCGGCATGCCGATGACCCGCTTGACCAGATATTCATCTTTGGAATCCAGATAGATGATCGCAATATCAAAGCGCTTCATATGCCCGAGCCTGTAGCCGAGCAGATTGCTGACGCCCCGGTCGCCGCCGTTGAGGGTCGGATACATCGAAGAACCGATGACCTGGATCGGCCGGATCAGGAATTCCACCATCAGGAAAACAATGACCATATAGACGGCCAGATCGCGCAGGAACAGAAGGATCTCCTTCAACGCACTGCCGGATTCCTTTTCCGGCTGCTCTTCCTTCTTTTCTTCCTTTTCTTCTGCTGCGAAATCGCCTTCCGTCAATGTTTCCATGACACCGGTCGCGCTGAGGGGTTCTTCCGGTTCTGTCTCCGTCAGGGTTTCAAAAACCCTGGTTTCCGACAGAAAATCCATATCTTCACTGTCTGCAGTTTCTTTTCTGTTTTCTTCATTCATAGTCATATTCTCAAACGCATACCATTATAGCACTGTAAAAAACAAAAGAGAAAGCCGCAGCCTTCTCTTTTCCGGAACAACTCAGTGTCTGTCTTCCTTGATACGAGCGTTCTTTGCGGACAGTCCCTTCAGGTATGTCAGCTTCGCTCTGCGAACTTTACCGCGGCGGACAACTTCGATCTTTTCAAGAATCGGAGAATGTACCGGGAATGTTCTCTGAACGCCGACACCGCTGGAAATCTTACGGACTGTAAAGGAAGCTCCGATACCGCCGTTCGATCTGTCAACACATACGCCCTCGAAGACCTGAATACGTGTCTTCTCACCTTCACGGATACGTACACTGACCTTCAGTGTGTCACCGACTTTGAATGCCGGGATATCCGTGCGCATCTGTCCCTTTGTAATTCTGTCAACTAAACTTAAATCCATAAACAAACCGCCTTTCGTATGATCATCTGCTCTTAGCCCCTGAATCCGCCAGCGGAACAGTGATGCGCATCGCGCCCGTATATACTACCACGCTTCTGCACAAAGACGCAAGTTTTTTTATGCATGGACAAGCTCTGCTTCCAGTCTGTCTTCTTTTCTCTGCACACGGATGACGCCGTCAAATACATCGCGGCGGATACAGAGCCAGAAATCCCGTTCCGGAAAGACATCCCGGTTAGCCGGATCGAAGAATTTCTTTCCTTCCTGATACCGCAGCTGCAGCGCTCTTTCATCGATATCCGCCAGCGGCTGATCCTGCAGCAGCGATGCGATGTATTCCGCACACAGTTCATCTTCTTCGGTCTGCCGGATGCCGTTCCATCCCATCGCGACAAGGGAAACGGTCTTTGGGTTCTTCTTGCGGATATATGCCGCAATGGCAGCCGCATTGACCAGCGAACCGGTCAGGATCTCATCTGCGTTCCGGACCGCATCGAGTCCCTGGACACCGGCCGAAGTCGTATGGATCACGGTCTTCCCGCGCAGATCGAGATGTTCAAACTGCGAAGGCGAATTGCCGTAGTCGAATCCTTCGATCATTTTTCCGTTTCTTTCGCCGGCCAGAATACAGCCGGGAATCATTCTGCGCATGGCAAAGGTCTCTTCGACACCGGCCGTCGGTATGATTTTTTCACACCCGGCCATATACATGTAGCATTCCAGTGAAAATGCCCGGAACACATCAATGACAACAGCGGTGCCTTCCGCCTGACGCGCTCCTTCCAGACAGTGCAGGATCCGTACTTCCATATTACAGATCCGCCTCCGTGACGATGCCATAGACCATATCATTCACCGGCTTTGGCTGCAGATCGGTCTTCACCGCATTGCGCACCTTCGCAATGACTTCCTCAAGCGCTCTGTCATCGTTGACATATAAAGTACACAGCGGACTTCCTTTATGCACTTCGTATCCGCAGCGTACCTGCATGATCAGACCGACTGCCGGATCGATGGTATCGTCTTTCTTCGCTCTGCCCGCTCCCAGCATCTGGGCTGCCGTACCGATTTCTTCCGCATCCATCGATGATACAAAGCCGTCTTCCTGTGCCGTGACATCGATCTTTTTTCTGACCTGCACCAGTTCATCGATCCGGTCCATGGAAATATACGATCCGTCACCGCCCTGCAGTTCAATCATCCGCCGCAGTCTCTGCAGTCCGCTGCCATCATGAATGGCATTCTTCAGTTTCTTCTCTGCTTCTGCATCAGTCTGCGCCAGACCGCCCATCCGCATCATCTGCACCCCGAGCAGAATGCATACGCGGTACAGCGGATCTGTTTCGGGGATCATGCCGGAAAGCAGCTGTACGGCTTCCCGTACCTCCAGGGCATTGCCTACCGCCATGCCCAGAGGCTGGTTCATATCCGTTACCAGAGCCCGTACCTTACGGCCCATCGCATTGCCGATCGATACCATTTCCTTTGCCAATGCAAAGGCTTCTTCTTTTTCCCGCATGAATGCGCCGCTGCCGGTCTTGACATCCAGAACGATCGCATCGGCACCGCTGGCCAGTTTCTTGGACATGATCGAAGAAGCGATCAGCGGTATCGAACGTACGGTTGCGGTCACATCCCGCAGGGCATAGATTTTTTTGTCGGCCGGCACCAGATTGCCGCTCTGACCGATCACCGCCACACCGTTTTCCCGGACGATATCCTTGAACCGTTCCAGACTGATTTCCACCGAAGTACCCGGTACAGACTCGAGCTTATCCAGGGTTCCGCCGGTATGTCCCAGACCCCTGCCGCTCATCTTGGCGACCGTACCGCCGCATGCGGCAACCAGCGGTGCAACGACCAGCGTTGTCGTATCGCCGACCCCGCCGGTACTGTGCTTGTCCAGCTTGATTCCTCTCAGATCAGAGAGATCCGCCGTATCGCCGCTGTGCATCATCGCATCCGTCATCCAGGCGGTCTCCTGTGCATTCATTCCTTTCAGCCGGATCGCCATGCACATGGCACTCATCTGATAATCCGGTATGTCTCCGTCCGTATAGCCCTGAATCATGGCATCGATCTCTTCCCTGCCTAAAGCAAGGCCTTCTGCCTTTTTATCTATTACATCCACAAATCTCATGATATGCATCTCCGTACATCTATTTTACTGCATTATCTTCTTCTGTGCATGGCCTGCAGTGCAGATGCGATCGTCCATTCCATATACATGCAGGCAGCCTTCCGGTACATGCGCCGCTCACCGGTGATTTCACTGACCGGCCTATGTTCTTCATAGCCCTGCAGGATCATTTTCATCTCTTCCTGCGCATGTGCGTATTTCCTGTCCATCGTTTCACCTCCCGCAATGATTATCTGACAGAAAAGAAAAAGCGCTGTACACCATGATGTACAGCACCTGATCATGCACAGAGATATGCGGCCATGAGTATGTAATGGCATAGACTCCCGGCCAGCACAAAGCAATGGAAGAGCTCATGGTTTCCGAATCCTTTCAGACGGATCAATGGCTTTTTGATTGCATAGATCACACCGCCGGCTGTATAGAACAGTCCCCCTGCCAACAGCCACCCGAAGGATGCCGTACTCATCGCAGAAATCAGCTGCGGTGCTACGCTCATGCATGCCCAGCCCATGCCGATATAGATTACTGAAGAAACATATCTTGGACAGGTCACCCAGAACAGCTTGAATACCGTACCGCATACCGCCAGTCCGATGACACAGACCAGCAGCAGCCTGCCGTCCTCTTTCAGTACCTGAATGCATATCGGCGCATAGGAACCGGCGATCAGCCAGAAGATGGATATATGATCCAGACGCTTGAGCTTCAGATTGCCCTTCGATCCGATATTGAATGCATGATAGGACGTACTGGCACCATAGAGCAGGATCATGCTCAGCATGAATAATGCAAAACTGATCTGCGCTGCCATGGAACAGCCTGCTGCCCGGATCATCAGGATCGGCGTTGCGATGATTGCCCCGACCAGTCCCCAGAAATGTGTCCTTGCACTCCATTTGTCTTTGACGGCAAAAGCAGGCATGTGCACATTGATCTCAGGAACAGAACGATTGAATGTTGTCATGTTTTCACCCGCTTTCTGTTATCTTGCTATCGGTTTTTGATTATCCGATTGTCAATTATACTATATCGGTTTTCGCTTAACCGGTCAAGAGTTATCCGATATTTTGTTTGACGATTCCGGACACCCTTATTACAATGATGGTATGGAAAACAGGGAAATAGAAAAAACACTGGCAATGTTCAGACTGCCGGCGTATAACGAAATACCGGATGTCGGTCTCTACCTGGAACAGGTCGCCAAATTCATCAATACCTATCTGTCGATCTTTCCGCAGATGGAAGTCACTCCTTCGATGATTTCCAACTATGCCAAACAGAAGCTGTTCCAGCGCGTAAACAAGAAAACATACAGCCGTGAGCAGATCGCCGTGATCCTGTTCATCGTTCTGACCAAGACCGTCCTTTCGATCGACCAAATCCGGATATTGCTGAATAACTTCGCCGAAGACGGCGGCTCCATCGAAGAAACCTATTCTTCCTATGCCCGGGATCTGCAGAATATGCTGCAGAGCTTCTCGGACAGAAACGGTCCGGGCATCGACACCGGTGCTTCCCAGAAGGAACTGATGCGCCGCAACATCGTCAATGCCCTTGCCTATAAGATGTATCTGCAGTGCTTCTTTGAAACATACGAAATACAGAAAGAATCCTGAATGTCCGCAAGGACATTTTTTCTTATGCAGACCGGAACATACTGAACCTGAAAAAAAAACACCCGTACCGCACAGGTATGGGTGTATGCATGTTCATTTCAGATACTGAAATCCTGTTTCTTCTCAGAATTCCTTGAGTCTGTGTCCGCACTTCGTGCAGAAGACCACATCGTGTTCGCCCAGTCTCGCACCGCATTCCGGACAGAACAGCTGTACTTTTGATTTCTGGATCTCTCCGGCAGCGTCATCGACGATGGAATTGATGACCTGTGTTTCATTCAGCAGACGGTCATCCGGATCGGGTTCATACGATACTGGCGCAACTTCATCGACGATGGAATTGATCACCTGCGTTTCATTCAGCAGACGGTCATCCGGATCGGCTTCCACCGAGATCGGCATCGCCGGTTCATCCAGGATCGGTGCGCCTTTGGCATAGCCGCATTCGCTGCAGAATGCCTTTTCATTTGTAGTACCGCATTTCGGGCAGACCCATGTTTCCTTTTCTTCAACGACAGGTGTTTCAGGTTCTGCTGCAGGCAGCGGCTCCGGTGTATAGACGGGTTCCTTTTCTTCATATGGCTTCTGGACATTGGACGCATTGTGATAGAGACCTCTGCGCTTCCAGTAGTAGATGAAATTGCAGATGAATGCCGCCAGCGCTGCCGCAACGAGAATGATCAGCAGGATCCGCAGCAGCCAGTATGTCGTATTGGAAGCGCTGAATACGATATTCAGTCTTCTGGATATATACGGCGCCGCCGTTGCGAGCATGCCCTTGCGGATGCCGACCGTCTCGATCAGCCAGGCGGTCAGCCCGGTTTCCATCAGCGAGAACAGCGTAAACAGCAGCCAGCAGATCAGACTGGTACGGTGCCATTTGAACGAATCGATCCAGGCAAACAGCAGCAGTACCGTCTGCAGGATCAGGAATGCCAGCACCCCGACCACCGGCCAGAAATACGGACCGAGATGGAATACATCCGTTCCGAGGACTGCCAGCAGATCACCGATCCACTGCATCGTCCATCCGGCTTTGATATTCAGCAGTTCGCAGACCATTGAGATCAGTCTGTATATGGAAAAAGCAAGGCACAGCGGCATGATCAGAAACTGCACGGTGCGATGCCATTTCAGCGGAGCTTCTTTTTTATCTGTATACTTCATTTCACATCACCTTCCATATTATTTTACCCGACAAATGCATGGATGGCATAAGAAAAAACGGAATCCTTCGATTCCGTCCGTCATTCCACAATGACAATACCGTCTTTTCCGATACCGATATCTTTCAGAATGAGATTCTGCCGGTACTGTCCGTCCTCCAGGATGAATGTATGTTTCTGTATCAGAAGTGTCTGTATTTCATCCTGCAGCGCAGCAGCCGGAATAACGATACCCGGTGAATACGACATGCGGATCCTTTCCTTATACGCATCCGCAGCCCGGCCAGACGCATCCTGTTCCTGCCGTTCCCCTGCCTGTTCATACGTATACTGCATATGGAAGAGATCTGTATCCGCCATCTGCAGATCATTGTCTTTCCAGGTGCAGATCCATACCGGGATATATCCCCTGCCATCTTCCGTCTTCACAAGATACACTGTCTCATTAAATCCCGTATCCCCGGCGTCTGTGATGACTTCCGGTGCAGTGATTTCCAGTGATTTCAGCACTTCATTTTCAAATGCACAGCGGACGATATAGCCGTCCGATGCATAGCAGCGGGTGTTTCCCTCTTCATGTCCTTTTCCCCAGACAGCAGTGATGTCCGCTTCTGATGGACTGCCGATATCCGTTCTGTTTTCCGCGATGACCTGCCGCAGCGAAGGAACGCTGCTTTCGGCAGAGGAAGCTCCCTTGATTTCCACGCTGATCTGCTGATATGTTCCGGTATCATTGTCTCCCTGTATACCGAGTATATATTCCTGTCCTTTGACCGTACCGATCCGGCACGGTTCACCATCTGACAGATGCAAAACTTCATAGGTACCGTCTATATCGTTCTTTGACGCAACGATCAGACTGAAACCGTCCTCCTTCGGCAGGGTCAGTTCCATGGTATCAGACTGTGCGGTAAGCACTGTATCTGCCGCAAAAGAAGGCACAAAAGAATACGGCGGCTGAATCAGATTGACAGAAACAGTCTGCGTGCCTGCACATCCGCAGAGAACTGCTGCAGACAGACAGAGAATGATTTTTTTCATTTCCTTTATTTCCTCCTTTTGTATCTGAACCGGAAAACCCTCAGCGCCATCCGGTTTCTGTTTTCATTATACCGAAATTTCTTATATATAGGGTTCTGCCGGATTATTTCATATATTATGCGCATTCATCCCTGTACCGTATGTATTTGTTATGTGTTTCTGAACGCAGAGAAAAAGCGCAGGTATTCTCTGCGCATCATTGTTTCTCTGATTCGAATCCGTATTTTTTCAGAAGTTTCTTTTCTTCTTTGCTGAGTTCATACGCATCATACAGATCCGGACGGATCTTTTTCGTCCGCTCCAGCGACTGATACAGACGCCATGCTTTGATCTTTGCATGGTTGCCGGACAGAAGCACCTCGGGCACCTTCTCCCCGTTGAAGTCCGCCGGCTGGGTATACTGGGGATACTCAAGCAGTCCGTTTTCATAGGACTCATCATCGGCCGATCCTTCTTTGATTGCCCCGGGAAGCAGACGGATCACGGAATCCATGACGATCATGGCAGCCGGTTCTCCTCCGGTCAGTACGTAATCGCCGATGGAAATGCATTCATCGATATGATTCTCGATCCTTGCGTCCATGCCTTCGTAATGGCCGCACATGATGACCAGATGCTTTTTCTGTGCCAGTTCCCTGACCTTTTTCTGGTTCAGCGGCGTGCCGGCAGGGTTCATCATGATGACATAACTGTCTTCTGTTCTGATGCTGTCCAGTGCTTCCATTACCGGCGCACATTTCATGACCATGCCGTTGCCGCCGCCGAAGGGAGTATCATCGACATGTCGGTAGTTGTCATGGGCAAAGTCCCGGTAGTTCACAAAGTCGACAGATGCCAGTCCTCTCTCCAGCGAACGGCCGACGATGGATGTCTGCAGAAAGCTGTCAAACATTTCCGCAAACAGGGTCATGACGGTGATTCTCATTCCAGACCCTCCATCCATACGACGGTGATTTCCCCTTTTTCCAGATCGATATTTCTGACGAACGCCTTATTATACGGCATCAGGATCTCTCTGCCGGAAGAAAGTCTGATCCGCAGATTGTTCTGGGCACCCAGCGTTTCTTCCACATCCACGACCGTTCCGCGGGCATTCCCCTCTTCATCGGTCACTAGAAGTCCTTCCAGATCGCTGCGGTAGTATTCGCCTTTTTTCAAAGGTGCACGGTCTGCGGCATCGACAAAGACATCCATGCCGACAAACGGTTCCACCAGATTGATATCCCGCATATCCTTCAGACCGACAAGAGAAAAGCCCTTGTGGCTGCGGAAGGAATCGACCGTAAATGCCTGTTTTTCCTGGGCATTGCCGATATAGACGGTATTGCCTTTCTTATAGCGCTGGGCATCGAAATCCGAAAAACTGCGGATCTTGAGTTCGCCTCTGATGCCGTGCGTATTGATGATCGTGCCGATCTGAATATACTCCATAACAACTCCTTCAGAAAAGGATGCTTTCCGCATCCTCAGATCTGTTCAAACTTGATTGTGACTTTCTTGTTCTCTGCATGCGAAGCGACAGACATCACCTGACGCAGAGCAGAAGCCATGGAACCTTTTCTGCCGATCAGACGGGCGATATCATCGTTCTTCGCATATACATGCAGAACGACTTCCCGCTCATTCATACTCGGCATGACTCTTACATCCAGACTGTCCGGATCCTCGACCATTGGCTTGCAAAGGTCGTATAATACCTTATCCAGCTCGGTCATGGAACTTAAGCCTTCTTCTTCGCAGCTGCCTTCTCGTCATGGAACTTCTTCATGACACCCTGGGAAGACAGAATATTGCGAACTGTGTCGGAAGGCTGCGCACCGTTGTGGAGCCACTTCAGTGCCTTTTCTTCATCTACATGGATCTCTGCCGGTTCAGCTGTAGGATTGATCCAGCCGACTGTTTCGATCTCACGTCCGTCACGGGGAGCACGTGCATCCGCTGCAACGATACGGTATCTCGGTGCCTTCTTCGCACCCATTCTCTTTAAACGAAGTTTAACTGCCATTTCTTATTTCCTCCTTACTGCAGGAATGATTATAACATCAAAGAAAAGCCTGTCAAGGCAAAAACCTTGACAGACCTGTTTTTATTTTCTGCGGAACATATTCGGATTCATGCGGGCATTCTTCTGGGCATTCTCCATCATTCTGTCCAGAGACTCTTCATTCAGAGAACCGCTGCGCTGCAGGGCACCGATCTGGTTCATCGCCTTCTTCATCTTTTCGAACTGATTGATCAGCTTATTGACTTCATTGACCGATGTACCGGAACCGGCTGCGATCCGCTTCTTCATCGTGCTGCGGATCTTATCCGGATGCGCTCTTTCATATTTTGTCATGGACTGGATGATCGCCTTGGTATGCTTCATCGCATCATTGGCACGGACATCATCGATCATGCCGGCATACTGATTCATGCCCGGCAGCATCTTCATGATGCCGCCCAGCGGACCGAGCTTCTGGATCTGCTCAAACTGCTTGAGCATGTCATCCATCGTGAACTGTCCGTTCATCATTCTCTCGGCCATCTTCTCGGCTTCTTCCATGTCCATCTTTTCCTGGGCTTTTTCAACCAGGCTGACGACATCGCCCATGCCGAGAATACGGTCGGCCATACGGTCGGGATGGAACACGCCGAGATCATCGATCTTTTCGCCTTCACCGATGAACTTGATCGGAACACCGGTGATCTTCTTGACAGACAGAACACCGCCGCCGCGGGAATCGCCGTCGAACTTCGTGACGACCAGTCCGGTCAGAGGCAGCGCTTCCTTGAACGCTCTTGCGACATTGACGATATCCTGACCGGTCATCGCATCGACCGTCAGAAGGATCTCATCGGGATGGACATTCTCATTGATGACACGCAGCTCATCCATCAGCTGCTCATCGATATGGAGACGGCCGGCCGTATCGATCAGAACGGTATCATAGCCGTTGTCGCGGGCATAGATCATGCCTCTGCCGACGGTTTCCTTGGCGCTCTTTTCCGGTCCCAGTGTATAGACATCGACACCGACTTCACGGCCCAGTGTCTGCAGCTGTTCGATGGCCGCCGGACGGATGACGTCTGCCGCGATCATCAGGATCTTCCGGTTGTGCTTTTCCTTGCAGATCTTTGCGATCTTGGCTGCACTGGTCGTTTTACCGGTACCCTGCAGACCGACGAGCATGACCGTTGTAATGCCGTCTTCTTTGAATTTCAGTTCAGTATCATCCGTACCGAGCAGTTCAATGATCTGATCATGGACGATCTTGACGAGCTGCTGACCCGGTTCAACGCTGGCCAGAACATCCTCGCCTCTCGCCTTTTCCCGGATATCCTCCAGGAACTGCTTGACGATCCGGTAGTTGACATCCGCTTCCAGAAGGGCCAGACGCACCTCCTTCAGCATTTCCTCCATATTCGCGTCGGTCAGGGTTCCCTTGCCGGCGACATTGCGCATTGCTTTATTCAGACGTTCACTCAGTGAATCAAATGCCATACTTATTACCTCGCTTCAAACACTGCAATAGTATCACAGAAACGGATATCTTTCGATGGATGGAAAAAAGAAAATGCAAAGGTGTCAGACACCTCTGCATCCCTACTGCAGATAAACGACCTTTTCGGCAATGACTTCGCAGTTGTAGTACAGAACGTCATCGATCATCCGGTTGTTCGCCTGCAGACGGCCCCGGATCACGACATGCGATCCGACATCGCACACATCCGCGCATTCATCCGCAATGCCGCGCCAGAGGATGACCTTGAAACGGTCGCTGGTCTGGGTTCCGTCATCGTTGCGGTACGGCCGCTGTGCTTCGACGATCATCGATGCCATCGTATTGCCTCTGGCAGTGGTGATCACCTCCGGTTTCTCGGTTACTTTTCCTGCAATGACACATGTTGTCAGCACTTTCATTTACCTCCTTGCACGTATATCCTGCCGTATCCTGCAGACGCATTCAAATCGCCGAATCTGCCGGAAATAACAGAAAAAGACAGATTTGCGCTGTACAAATCTGTCCTGTCTGACAATTGCATTCAAATTCAGCCGCCGATCCGGAAAAATGCTTTCAGCTTCCTTCTGCGCTCCGCCGCCTTCTTTGCTTTCTGGATATCATTGACCCATTTGCAGGAGGAACCGCAGGATCCGCATTCTCCGGAACAGCTGTCGATGCCGTTGACGATCATATCCCGCACCGCCCATGCGACAATTGCGGCCAGTATTAACAGTACAAACCATGAACCAGCATTCATCTTTCATGCCTCCTGCCATTATCATACTCAGCTTTGTATGAATTGCAATTAGTTTAATCTAACTCATGCGTATAAAAGAATCCTGCTCATACGTCAGGATCCTGCAGATATGCATTGTATTCTTCCAGAAGTTTCTGTCTGTCCTCTTCGCCGATTTTCCGGATGACTCTGGCAGGTACACCGGCTGCCAGCGAATCGGCCGGGATATCCCTCGTCACGACCGCTCCGGACGCAATGACGGATCTGTCTCCGATCGTCACGCCGGGATTGACTGTGACATTGGCAGCGATCCATACATCATCGCCGATCACGACCGGCAGAGCCTTTTCCAGACCGGTCGCCCGCAGTCCGCTGTCGAGCGGATGCACCGGCGTCACGACCGTTACCCGCGGTCCGATCTGTACCCTGTTGCCGATATGCACTTCGCCGTTGGCGATGACCATCCACTGGGTATTGGCATAGAAATCATCGCCGATGAATATATGTCCGATATACGTGCAGTAGAACGGCGGTGTGATGGTCACATGCTCACCGCATGAACCGAGCAGCGCAAACAGCTCCGGTTCCAGCGCTTTGCGCATTGCTCTGGTATATGCCCGGTTATAGCGTTCCAGCAGTTCCCCTGTTTGTTCTCTGTCCTTGTCCGGGACGTAGTACGGATCATACAGGCATCCGTTTTTTCTGCGTTCTTCCTGGTTCATATCACTTTTTCTTGATAAATACCTCTCTGGGCTTGGAGCCCTGGGCCGGTCCGATGACCCCTGCTTCTTCCAGGGCATCGATCATTCTTGCAGCCCGGTTGTAGCCGATGCCGAATCTTCTCTGCAGCAGCGACGTGGAAGCTTTCTGTGCTTCGATGACATATTCCTTGATCTCTTCGAGCATCGGATCTTCGGAAGCCGAAACAATGCCTCCGTTTCCTTCGACACCTTCCAGCATGATGAAGTGATCGTCATATTCCGGCTTTGCCTTCTTCTTGACATCGGATGTGATCGCTTCGACTTCGCGGTCGGTCACAAAGACACCCTGCACACGCATCGGCGCATTCTGGCCGATCGGGATATACAGCATATCGCCGTTGCCGAGCAGACGCTCCGCGCCGACATGGTCGAGGATCGTCCTTGAATCCGTGCCGGAAGATACCGCAAATGCGATACGGCTCGGGATATTCGCCTTGATGATGCCGGTGATGACATCGACCGAAGGTCTCTGGGTGGCGACGATCAGATGGATGCCGGCAGCTCTGGCCAGCTGCGTGATGCGCTGGATCGAAGACTCGACTTCCTTGCCGGCAACCGACATCAGGTCGGCCAGCTCATCGATGATCACGACGATATACGGCAGCGGCTTGGGTGCAGGTGAACCGTCTTCATTCGGCCGTCCGCCCTGCTTCTTCACCATTTCGTTGTAGCCTTCGATATTCCGCACCCCGCTCAATGCGAATACGTTATAGCGCTCATCCATGATCTGGACGATGATCTTGAGGGCATTGCTCGCTTTGGTCGCATCATTGATGACCGGACCGATCAGGTGGGGAATATCATGATACGGCGTGAATTCGACTTTCTTCGGATCGACCAGCAGAAGCTTGACTTCATCCGGCTTCGTCCGCAGAAGCAGCGATGTGATGATCGAGTTCATGCATACCGATTTGCCCGATCCGGTCGCACCGGCGATCAGCATATGCGGCATCTTGTTGAGCTGACAGGTTACGGTACGTCCGAGCAGATCCTTGCCCAACACGAACATCAGGCGGTTCTTCTCATCCGGTGCCGGGATTTCCCTGAACAGTTCGCGCATCTTTACCGGTGTCGTCTTTGCATTCGGTATTTCCACGCCGACGGCATTGCGGCCGGGAATCGGCGCTTCGATACGGACATCTCTGGCCGCCAGCTGCATCTTGATATTGTCGGTCAGAGACAGGATCCTGCTGACCTTGACATTGGCATCCGGACGGATCTCAAACTGGGTGACAGACGGTCCGATATGGGTCGCCACCAGTTCTGCCGGGATATCGAAATTGCGCAGGATCGAAATCAGCAGTTCGCCCTTTTCGGCTGCGGCAAGTTCATTTTCCGTATTGGCCTGGGTCCTCTGGATCTCATCCAGCAGACGTCCGGCAACCGGGATCCGGTAGTTTTTGAACGGTTCGCGTTTTTTGGATGATACAGGTGCCGGAGCAGTCTCTTCTTTTGTTTCCGCATTGATGACAGGTTCTTCAATCACCGCCGGTTCTTCATACGGTTCGGGTTCCGGTTCTTCATAGGCACGAATCTCCGTCTCATCGTAATCTTCTTCATAATCAATGCTTTCCGCTCTGTCATAGAGATCATCGATATTGATGAAAACCGATTCCTTTGAAGAAATTGTCTTACCGGGAATCGATACCACCTGGATCTCCTGGGTCGGTCCGTCGGCGGTAATATTCAGCAGCGTCGTCAGATGCGGTTCATCCTTCCGTACAGCCGGTTCGGGTTCATGCATCATCTGAATGCCGGCGGTATCTTCCGTCTCCGCATCCGCTTCGATCATCTTCATGCGGCGCTTTTCTTTATGTTCCTGGGCGATTTTCCAGAGATTCGGCGCTTCTTTGGGCTCTTCTTTTTCTTCTCTGACCGGCTTTTCCGGCAGCTTGAAGAAACCGAATACGGAAGCTGCCGCACCTTTATACGTATCGACCGGCACCGCCAGTAACAATGCGATCACGGTCAGTACCGTAATGACCAGGATGACGCCGGCTCTGCCGAACAGCTGCGAAGCCGCGCCATACAGCAGACCGCCGCACAGACCGCCGCCGATCTTCTCCGGCATGCCGGTAAAGAAGTTCTTCGCATTAGCCGCAATATCCATGAAAAAATCCATGCCGGGAGCTTCCGGATCTGCATCGATGAACGTACAGGTCAGCAGGATCGCCGCACTGATCAGGATATACGGCACCGGGCTGCGCAGGCCTGTACCGCCTTCCCCTCTGCGCATCCGCATGATCAGGCAGAGGATCACCGCTGCCAGGATCAGCCAGTACAGATCGCCGAAAAGCAGTCTCTGCAGACCGGACAGAAAAATGCCGACCGCCCCGAGCCGGAAGAATCCGAGCAGAATAAACGCAGAAAGGATCACAATCGTGATCCATTGCATGCGTTCCCTGTTCTGTTTTTCAATTTCAAGCTGTTTCCTAGTTTTTCTTGCCATTCTTTTAATCCACTGTATTGATCTCAACGATCGCCGGCAGGATCATCGGACGCTTGCCTGTTTCCCGCATGACATAGCGGCTGATCTTTTCCCGTGCTTCCGCCCGGCAGCTCATATTGTCATAACGGCCGTCTCTGACAGCGTCGTTGATCGTTGTCTCCATGATATTGCCGATCTCCCGGACAATGTAATCCGCGTCTTTCAGGTAGATGACGCCGCGGCTCTGCACATCCGGACCGCCGATGATCTCCTTGGTCGCGTGATTCATGACAATCCCTACGATTATAGCACCATCCGTGCTCAGCAGTTCTCTGTCTTTGAGGATCATGCCGCTCTCATCCAGTCTGTCATTGCCATCGACCAGAACATTGTCGACCGGAATGCTGTCGAACGAACGGGAAAGTTCGCCGTCGGTGATCACCGCTGCCTGGCCGTTGTCCATGACGATGATCTTATCCGCATTATAGCCCATATCCAGGGCAATGTTCGCGTTGGCGATCAGATGACGGTATTCGCCTTTGACCGGAATATAGAACTTCGGCTTCATCAGGTAGATCATCATCTTCAGATCTTCGATCGCCGCATGCATCGTGAAGGTGCGCTTGGCATCGACGGTCAGAACTCTGCCTGCCTCTTTGTAAAGATCATCTTCCATGCCCGCTTCTTCGCGTTCCGTGCCCGGCACTGCCGGAGAAGCGATGATGACCGTATCGGTGGAGCGCAGTTCGATGTTCTCATCTTCCTTTGTTGCGATGCGGTGCACCTTGCGGAAGATGCTCGATCCGGTTCCGGCAATGATCACGATGACATTATCAATATCATTGCGGAAGGCGCTCGGTGCGATCTCCAGACCTGCCGGAATATGATAATAGCCCAGTTTGGCCATATCCGCCAGCTCATTGCGCAGTTCCGTATCATAGATCATGACCTTCCGGTTGTACTTGTTTGCCAGCTCAACGACCTCGATCACGCGGTAGATGTTCTGGTTGAACAGCGTAATGAACATCCGGCCCGGCGAATCTTCAAAATACTGCTCGATCATTCCGGTGATGCGGTGATGCGGCGCACTGTGTCCGTCCCTGGTCGCACCGACCGACTCGCACATCAGTGCCAGTACACCGGCCGTACCGAGATCCGTGACATTGGAAATATCAAATTTGAACGCTTCTTCTTTTGTATCATAGTCAACGATGAATTCCGATGAATAGACGACATAGCCGTCTTCCGTTTTGATCGCGACACCGTAGCCGTCGGCGATCGACTGGGTCGTGCCGAAGGTGCGGATCTCCGTCCTGCCGATCTTGAACTTCGCATTGCGCATGATCCGGTGGATGTTCATATTCGTCAGACCCAGCTTCTTCGCTCTGCGCTCGAACATCAGCGCTGTCAGCGGCGCCATATAGACAGGCACTTTCGGGATCTCCCGGATCAGATTGGGCAGAGCCGCCATGACATCATCGTGGCCATGGGAAATGAATACCGCTCTGATCCTGTCTCTGTTTTCGGACAGATAGCGGAAATCGGGAATGATCATCTCAATGCCGAGCTGACCGGCATCCGGATATTTCATACCGCATTCCATGACAAAGATATCGTCGCCGTTCTCTACCACATACATGTTCTTGCCGTCTTCATCGAGTCCGCCAAGGGCAAAAATGCGTACTTTGCTCATAAATTATGTCTCCTTTATAAAGGTAATTCTCTTATCGTCAATATTATATAGGAAAACACATTGTCTCACAATGCTTTCCCGTCCAGCGAAAAACTGTGAATGTCCGTAATTTCAACATTCACCAGTTCTCCCTCAGGATTTCTGTCTGCCCTGAAATTCACCAGTTTGTTTTCCCGGCTGTAGCCGCTGTAAACGTCATCGTTCTTCTTCGAAGATCCTTCGCACAGCACCTCCAGGACCTGGCCTTTGAAGCGCTGATTGTTCTCATTGGCATACTGCGCCAGCCGGCTGTTGAGGATCTGCAGACGCTCCTTCTTGACTTCCATGGGAATACTGTCGGGCATGGATGCGGCCGGCGTACCTTCCCGGGGCGAATAGATAAAGGAATAGGCAAGATCAAAACGGCAGTAATCGACCAGTTTCAGCGTATCTTCAAAGTCTTCATCGCTTTCATCCGGGAAGCCGACGATCAGATCGGTGGTGAACGTAATGCCGGGAATCTTTTCCTTCATTTCATCATACAGGCGCATATAGCTTTCTGCCGTATAGCCGCGGTTCATCCGCTTCAGGATGGCATCGCTGCCGGACTGCACCGGCAGATGCAGGGACGGCATGATATTGGGATATTCCCGCATGACATCGATCGTCGCCGAACTGTAATCGCGGGGATGGCTGGTATAGAAACGGATCCGGTCGATGCCCGTCCTGGCACAGTCCCGCAGGAGCGCGGTGAATCCGTCTGTTTCATTGAGATCTTTGCCGTAGGCATTGACGTTCTGCCCGAGCAGTACCGCTTCCCGGCAGCCGTTTTCCTGCAGATCCCGGATCTCCCGCAGAATATCCTGTCTGGTCCGGGAACGCTCCTTGCCTCTGGTATAGGGAACGATGCAGTAGGTGCAGAACTTGTTGCAGCCGTACATGATATTGACAAAAGCCTTGTACTGCTGGGTGCGCTTCGCCGGCAGATTTTCGACGATCTTTCCCTCTTCGGAAAGAACTTCGACCATTCTGTTTCCGGTATGCATCACCTGGCTCAGCAGATCCGGCAGGCGGTGGATGTTATGGGTACCGAAGATCAGTTTTACCTGGGGGTACTTCTGCAGCACCCGGCGGACGATCGTTTCCTCCTGGGCCATGCATCCGCAAAGACCGATGATCTTTTCCGGATGTGCCAGGATCATCGGCTTCAGCGATCCGATCTCCCCGAGAACTCTTTCCTCGGCAGCCTGTCTAACGGCACATGTATTGAACAGAAGGACATCCGCCTCCTGCATATCTTCTGTTTTCTCAAATCCCATCATCTCCAGCATGCCGGCCATGGTTTCCCCGTCCCGGACATTGGCCTGGCAGCCGTATGTGCGGATATAGTATTTCTTATGCAGACCGGCCATCCGGTTCTGCTCGCCCATCTCAAAAAAAGCGGTCTCTGCCGCATTGCGCGAACGTCTTCTTTCTGCCGCGTGATCCGGCAGGATATAGTTTTCATCTTTTTTCATGGGCTTCATTATATCTGACCTTTCACCGTTTTAAAAGCAATTTCAATACAGTTATGCTTACCTATGAAAAAACCAGCTGCGCTGGTTTTCTGTTGTGCGATTTACTCTTTTTCGGAAATTGCCTCTGTCGGGCAGGCACCTGTGCATGCTAAGCATGTAATGCATACATCTTCGTTGCAGACGGACTTTCCTTCATCGTCCAGTTCAAGTGCTCCTACCGGGCATGTACCTACGCAGGCACCGCAGCCGACGCACAGTTCTCTATCAATTGTTACGGGCATAACTCTTTCCTCCTGCACCCATTATAGGACAATGCTGACTGGAGGTCAATGGACAAAGAATCAGGCCGGACGCTTCTGGATCCGCCGGATCGAAACCGCTCTGCAGGTCTCCTCATCCACCGTGATCAGACATCCGGAAATGACTGCCGGACCGCCGGCCGGTGTATAGCTGGTCAACTTTCCTTCGATCATATGCTGCATGACCTCGCTCGAATCGCGGCCGAGAATACTGTCATAGGCGCCGCACATGCCGGCATCCGTAATAAACGCGCATCCGTCGATGATTCTTTCATCCGCCGTCTGCACATGCGTATGCGTACCGATGACCGCGGTCACCCGGCTGCTGAAATACTTTGTAAACATCATCTTCTCACTGGTCGCTTCGCCATGATAATCAACGATGATGATATCCGCCCTGATCTGCGGCAGAAGCTTTTCCATCGCCGGGATCGGATCATCCGTAATGCCGCTCATGAATGCTTTGCCGAGGATATTGACCACTGCAATACGCAGGTCTTTGAACCTGCGGATCACGATAATATTTCCGGCTTCCGTTGGTTCCATATTGACCGGACGGACCATGAAGGAACATGTATCGATTTCCTGAATCATTTCTTTCTTGGAAAATGCATGGTTTCCAAGTGTGATGACATCGGCACCGGCCTTAATCAGACTGCTGTAGATTTTCGGAGTGATTCCCTTGCCGTGCGCTGCATTTTCGGCATTTACAATTGTAAAATCGGCTGAATACTCTTCCTTCAGTGAGCCAAGCTGTCTGAGCACTGCTTCGCGGCCGCTTTTTGCGACCACGTCTCCCAAAAACAGGATATTCATTATAAACCTTATAAACCCTTCCGGAACCGGCAGATGTCCGCCGAGTCCTGGTGAATACCTCACCTGCATGTATCATAATCGCGGAGTCGGGCGAAAGCAAGTAAGTTATTACTAACTGCATGGACATTTTCATCATTTTTCATTCATTTCTATAATATTGTCAATCAAAATCACATGATTCCCTGCCGTGACCGTCCGGGCAGCTTCCGAAACCTTCCGGACGGTCACAATCTCATCCCTTATGACCCCTCTGCCCGTATTTTCATCGATTTCATACCAGCGGATCTGCGCCGTCGGTCTGTCTTTCTGCAGCAGCTGTACAAGCGTCTGCTGCAGCTGGGCCCGGTCTTCTTCGGAAAGCAGCGGCATTTCCGCATCGCGGATCTCTTTATCGGCGATGGCATCTTCATATCCCTTCAGTGCCGCAAACGGCATGAACTGGGCAGCCCGGTCCGCTTTTGCCATGCGCGGATGCCCGGGTATTTCAGGGCGTTCCATATACAGGTATGGAATATACTTCTCCTTCATGCTTTATGTCCCCCGATCTGGGCATTGCGCTCTCTGCCGGTCGCCCCTTCTTCCAGGTCTGTACCCTTCAGCACCGCATTGCGTCCGTATTTCTTCCGGATCTGCAGTACTGCCCTGAGTGCATTCAGTTCCTTTTCCTGGTCTTCTTCCTGCTGTTCCGTTTCCGGCGCATCAAACAGGCTGATCTGCCGTCCGGCAGCCATCTGCTCTGCTTTCCCGGCCGGCAGGACATCATTGAGCGACAGATTGATCCTGCGGATCAGCAGCGCCGGATCTGCCTTCTGTTCGAATATGGCAAGCAGCGCATCCATGATCTTTTTTCTCGAATCGGTCCAGATATCGAATTTCACCGCCCCGTGCGTTCCCTTCGGAACGGTCCTTCCGTAATAGTCTTTTCCGGTTTCCCTGACAGCCCCTTCCGTTTCAAAAGACTCGGAATCATAGGACAGTGCCAGACCTGCACCCCTGGCCTTGAGACCGTGATCGACCAGATCGAGGATCAGCGATTCCGCCATTTCCCGGATGATGATCTTTGCCTTGCTTTTTTCATATCCTTCAGCCAGTACCTGACCGCTGGAGATGCTGGAGGCATCCGGCTTATATGCCTTGATATCCGCCATGGTGCAGGGTTCATATCCCCAGGCATGATCGATGAGCAGTTCGGCATTGATACCGAACAATTGATACAGCAGCTCGGCATTGTACCGGTCGGAAGGATCGCCGGCTGAACACACGGCAATATCTCCCATCGTATGCAGACCGGCTTCTTCAAGACGGCGCACGGTTCCCCTGCCGATCCGCCAGAAATCGGTCAGCGGCGTATGTTCCCAGAGCTTCTCGCGGTAGCTGATCTCATCGAGCTCAGCAATGCGCACCCCGTCTTCATCAGCCGGTATATGCTTGGCGACGATATCCATGGCGACCTTGGCCAGATACATATTCGTACCGATGCCGGCGGTTGCCGTAATGCCGGTCGTCCGCAGCACATCGCGGATCATCGCCATCGCCAGCTCATGGCCGCTCATCCCGTATGTTTTCAGATACCCGGTCGCATCGATAAAAACTTCATCAATCGAATAGACATGAATATCTTCCGGGGCGATATATTTCAGATAGATCTGATAAATGCCGGAACTGATTGCGATATACTCTGCCATCCGCGGCACGGCAATATGAAAAGCCAGTTCGAAATCCGGATTCTTTTCCAGTTCATCGATATTGGCGGAAAGACCGGTAAAGCGGCCTGTTTTTGTTTTATACAGACGGCGCCGGTTGATCTCGCGGACCTTCTGGCGCACTTCGAAAAGACGCGGACGCCCGGAAATACCGAAGCTCTTCAGCGTCGGTGAAACTGCCAGGCAGATCGTTTTGTCTGTCCGGCTCTCATCGGCCACGACCAGATTCTCCTTCAGCGGATCCAGTCCCCGGGCTACGCATTCGGCCGAGGCATAGAATGATTTCAGATCAATGCATATATACGTCCGTTCACTCATACTCTGATTATCCCATATTCCGCCCGCTTCTGCAGAAAAAAGACCGGTCCTGCCGGTCCCTCAGATACTGCCGGATGATCCGGTCTCCTTCTTCAGCTGTTCCAGGAAGGCTTCCATGAACGCATGCCGCTCCGCAGCGATCCGCTTTGCCGGCTCCGTATTCATCAGATCCCTGAGCAGCAGAAGCTTCTCATCAAAATGCCGCACCGTTTCATGGAGAGGACGGCCGTGTTCCCCGCCGAAGGCAAATGCCCGGGCAATGCCGATGGCACCCATGGCATCCAGACGGTCCGCATCCTGTACGATCATCCCTTCCAGAGAAGCAGGCTTTCTGCCTTTGTTCTGACTGAACGAAACCGAATTGATACAGGCACAGATCTCTTCCATTTGTTCCAGAGATACCTGATCTGCCAGAAAGCGGCGGGCATTTTCATTATTCTTTGTTGCAAACAGCTTATGGTCATCCGCATCATGGAGCAGCGCAGCAAGCATAACCGTCAGCCGGTCGCATCCCGGTTCCTGTGCAGCGATCTGCATGGCATTGCGGTATACCCGCAGGGTATGCTGCACGTCATGTCCGCCGGCATTGCCATTGAACAGTTCATGAACATAAGCTGTTGCCTGCCCTGTCAATGCGCATTCCCGGACGGTGCCGCAAGGGTATGACGGACAGGAAGAACAGGCGGTTTCTTTCTTTTCAGAGCACACAGCTGCCATACGCAGATCTTCCGGTATTTCATACGGACAGGATGCACAGTCCTTTCCGCATACTGCAGGGTTTGTTTCCATGGGTTCCTCCTCCGGTAAAACAAAACCGGCAGTCCGCACAGAAGCACGCATGTGCGTTCTGATGAACTGACGGTTTGTTTCACAGACGTTCTTTCAGGATCTTATTTTGCAAGTTCCTGGACTCTGACTTCGCGGATCAGCGTTACCTTGATCTGACCCGGATATGTCATTTCATTTTCGATCTTCTCACGGATATCGTGGGCAATCTTCACCATGCCGATGTCATCGACTTTATCCGGCTTGACCAGAACCCGGACTTCGCGTCCTGCCTGGATTGCGAATGCCTTGTCGACACCGTCAAATCCGGATGCGACTTTCTCGAGCATTTCCAGACGGTTGATATAGCCTTCCATCGATTCATAGCGGGCACCGGGACGGGCAGCCGACAGCGTATCTGCCGCCGCGACCAGCACCGCGATGATATCCTGCGGTTCGCTGTCGCCGTGATGGCTTTCGATCGAATTGACGATGATTGCATTTTCACCGTATTTCTTGGCAACTCTGGCACCGAGTTCCACATGGGAGCCTTCCTGCTCGAAATCCAGTGCCTTGCCGATATCGTGCAGAAGACCTGCCCGCTTGGCAAGATTCTGGTTGAGACCGAGTTCCGCTGCCATCATACCGGCAAACGCAGCCACTTCCATGGAATGTTCAAGACCGTTCTGACCGTAGCTGTAGCGGAAACGCAGCCGTCCGACCAGCTTGATCAGTTCCTTATTCATACGGCCGATCCCGAGCTGGAAGACAGCGTCATTGCCGATCTTCAGGATCGTCTCATCCATTTCCCTGGTGACCTTCTCCACGACTTCCTCGATGCGGCCCGGCTGGATGCGTCCGTCCTTCATCAGGATTTCCAGAGACTGTCTTGCGATTTCTCTGCGGATCGGATCGAAGCAGGATACCGTGATGATATCCGGTGTGTCATCGATGATCAGATCGACACCGGTCGCCTGTTCGATTGCCTTGATGTTGCGGCCTTCACGGCCGATGATCCGGCCTTTCATTTCTTCGGACGGAAGCGTTACGGTTGAGACAGTGCGCTCGATCGTTTCTTCCTGCGAGTAGCGCTGAATTGCCAGCGAGATAATGTTGCGGGCATTATCCGCCGCCTTTGTTTCAGCTTCCTCCTGCTGTTCATGCAGATACTGCGCGATTTCCTTTTCCGTGCGCTTTTCGACGATCTGCATCAGTTCTTTCTTTGCATCTTCCTGCGACATGCCGGCAACCCGTTCCAGAACGATGATCTGGTTGTCGATCTTCTGCTGCAGTTCTTCTTCCATTTTGCTGAGATTTGCAAGTTTGCTATCCGCCAGTTTTTCTTTATCACTGACCTTCTTTTCCTTCTGTACAAGGTTTTCCTCACGGTAATTCAGATTGTCTTCGCGGCGGACGAGTTTGTTCTCGGTGGCCTGAATACGGTCGCGCTGACTCTTCAGTTCCTTCTCCGCCTGCAGTTTCATTTCATAAACCTGCTGCTTTCCGTCAAGACTTGCCTGACGGACAGTGGTTTCCGCTTTGGAATTAGCTTCATCCAGAATGTCCTGGGACTTTTCACGAGCCCGGTCAAGTCCCATTTTGCCGGCTATCAGCATAATGCCGATACCGATCAAAACACCTACAATGCCAGCGAAAATGGCGGCTGTAATATGCGGCATACAAGTTCCTCCATTTTTCGTTGCAGAGAAAAATTCTCTCCGGATAATTATAGCGGTTTCACATATTTTTCACAAGTTTATATGACAATTTACAATTTTTAATCGATATCTCAATGCAGCAGCAGCCCGCACAGAACACCGATTGCCGTGCCTGCCAGTACATCGGAAGGATAATGCACACCGCCGATGACCCGGGTAAACCCTTCCAGCACCGTCAGGACCACCAGCACAATGCCGGCCGGCGGCCAGATTTTCCACATGCACATGGAAATGACCGCAGCCGAATACATATGCCGGCTGGGAAAGGAATTTCCTTCGGTATCCTTGGTGATCAGCGGATCGATTGCCAGTGCTTCATAGGGACGCCTGCGGTTGAGCAGCCGCCGCAGCACCGTAACCGCCGCAAACCCGCCGCCCGGGATGATGATAAACTGAAATACATCCTGTCTGCGGTACATCAGACAGTAAAACAGCACCGCCCCGTAAATCAGATAGAACAGAGCGGTAAAAACGGTATTGAACCGGTTCAGCACGAAAACCGCATCCGGATGGCTGCGCATCTTTTCCGACAGTTTCTGATACCAGTTCTCAAACCCTTCCATAGCGTCTCTGTTCAAAAAAACAGAATCGGATCATGCCGGTTCTGTTTCATCCTTTGCAGGTGCAGCAGCCGCAAAAAGCTTTTCCTTGACCTGCTGCGTTACTTTTTCGTCAAATTCCGGATGTGTCTTCATGTATTCGCGGACTGCCTGGAAGCCCTGGCCGATCTTTTCGCCTTCATAGGAGAACCAGGCACCCGACTTATCGATGATATCGTTTTCCACTGCCATGTTGATGATCTCATCGACATGGGAAATACCTTCGCCGTAGATGATCGTGACCAGCGCCGTTCTGAACGGCGGAGCGACCTTGTTCTTGACGACCTTGATCTTTGTCGCGTTGCCGATGACATCCGAACCGTTCTTCAGCGCTTCGCCTTTTCTTACATCCAGACGGACCGAAGAATAGAACTTCAGTGCTCTGCCGCCCGGGGTCGTCTCGGGATTGCCGAACATGATTCCGACCTTTTCACGCAGCTGGTTGATGAAGATCGCAGTCGTATTTGAATGATTCATGACACCGGCAAGCTTGCGCATTGCCTTGGACATCAGACGGGCCTGCAGACCGACGCTGGCGTCGCCCATTTCACCGTCCAGTTCCGCCTGCGGGACAAGGGCAGCGACCGAGTCGATGACGACCAGATCAATGGCACCGCTCTTGATCAGGATCTCGGTAATATCCAGAGCCTGCTCGCCGCTGTCCGGCTGCGAGAGAATCAGTTCATCAATATCGACACCGAGGTTTTTCGCATAGACAGGATCGATCGCATTTTCCGCATCGATGAATGCGCAGCGGCCGCCCTTTTTCTGACACTCGGCGATCGCATGCAGCGCCAGTGTCGTCTTGCCGGAAGACTCCGGACCGTAGATTTCAATGATTCTTCCCTTGGGATATCCGCCGATGCCCAGAGCCAGATCCAGGGCCAGCGATCCGGACGGGATCGCATCGACACTGACCTCCGCCCTGTCGCCAAGGCGCATGATCGAGCCTTTTCCGTATTCTTTCTCAATCGTCTTTACAGCATCAAGAAGCAGCTGGTCTTTCTTGTCATCTGTCAGATCTTTCAGTTTTGTATCTTTTGCCATTTTATACAGCCTCCTATCAAGGTTATACGCACTGTTTCAGAAAAACAGGCATTTTTATTTTGATTCCAGAATATCTTCCTTCATCTGGTTGAAATACTGCACGCCGGACGCAAAGGACACCAGTGCCGCAAACCACAGCATGATCTCCGCTACCGGCAGATTCCACATTTCAAACGGCAGATTGTTCAGAAGCACCAGGGCGACCGTAACCATCTGCAGAACCGTCTTGATCTTGCCCATCATGCCTGCCGCAACGACTTTGCCGTTGGACGCAGCCATCATCCGGCAGCCGTCGACGACCGTATCCCGGGCGATCATGATAATAACCGGAACGACCGGGATGATACCGCGGCTGACAAACAGCAGAAACATCGCTGTCGTCAGAAGCTTGTCCGCGATCGGATCGGCAAATTTGCCGAATGTCGTGATCATATTGCGGCTGCGGGCGATATGTCCGTCCAGCGCATCCGTCACCGCCGCCGTGACATAGATGATCAGGGCGATGATATTGATCACCGAGAGACTGATGCCGCCGATCTGCAGCACCGCCGGTTCGATTCCGAAGACGGAATACGGGAACAGATATACCAGTATGATGACAGGAATCAGAACGATCCTGAAGATTGTCAACCTGTTAGGCAGATTCATAATCGAATTTCCTCCGTTCTTACTAGTATACCATGCAAAGACGTTCCCGGTACAAAAAAGGGAAGATTGCTCTTCCCTGTGAATACACACGATCATAAGCCATGTTCTGTCTGCCTTGCGGCATGGCAGCCATTTATCTGTGCTTTCACACCCGGCGTCGATTTCATTTCATCCCGGCCGGTTCCCCTACCGAATTTGGGTTTCTCGCTTGCGGGGTTTATCCCGTTCCACTCCGTACGTTTCCATACGGACTACGTCACTGTGACACCTTAAGGGCATCCGCCATGGACATCGTCTTTAGGCTTCTGCTCCGCCGTCACCGTCTCCGGTGCCCTGCCTTATTGATTGGACAGGCACAAACACTACAGGCATCGCAGCCTGTGCGAGCATGGACTTTCCTCTGGTTACCCAGCGGCTGCCTCACGTGTATATTTTTCTACTGGCGGTTTTTCTCGTCGAACACCTGTTTCTCAAGTCTTGACAATCTCTTGAGAATGTCGACATTGGCCGCGCCTGCGCTCATCGATGAACCTTCCGACTGTGCTTTCAGCTTGCCTTCCAGTTCGATCAGCTTCGCTCTCAGAGACGCATTCGTCCGTTCCAGGTCCTCGACCTTCATATCCAGGTCATTGACCAGCTTCTGATAGGTCTGATAGTCCTTGATGACCTGATCAAGCATCATGTCAACCTGGTCGGGACTGTAGCCTTTAAACTCAATATCAAATTCTTTATCGACTATTTCCTGCGGATCCAGATTGAACTTTGCCATGACGACTGCCTCCTGCCGTTCATTATCTCATCGGATTTTGTGAAAATCAATAAATCTTCCTTATTCAATCCGGGAATTGTATAATATAGGGCGGTGAACACGATGGTCAATTATCCGAACGGCAAAAAAAGCACATGGACCAGCAGTGTTTCGGCCGGCGGCCGGGGCATGGAACTGGAACATGAAATCAATCTGACAAACCAGAACTATCTGGATGAAGACAGAGCCGTGATCCATAAAAAGCCGACGCCTGTCACCATTGTCAAGGTAGACTACCCTTCCCGCAACAAGGCGAAGATCACGGAAGCCTACTTCAAGACACCGAGCACGACCGACTACAACGGCATCTACCGCGGCAGATACATCGATTTCGAAGCCAAAGAATGCCGGGTGCCTACTTCATTTCCGCTGAAGTCGATCCATGCCCATCAGATCCGTCACCTGGAAAGCATTATCCGCCATGGCGGCATCGCATTTGCGATCATCCGCTTTATCGATTTCAATGAAACATGGTTTGTTCCGGCTGACAGAATGATACAATATATCAATACGGCCGAACGCAGTTCGATTCCGCATGACTGGTTCACGGAAAACTGCTTTCTGATCCGTGAAACCTACACGAAACCTGTCGATTATCTGGAAATCGTGGACAGGTACTATTTTGAAAAAGGAGATACAGCAGATGGCAAATAAAAGACAGCCCGCCGGAACGCGGAAGAGATTCCATGGATTCCGGTTTATAACATTATTCATGGCCATATTGGTGGGCTTCGAACTGGTCGGCGGCACCGTCGGACTGATCGGACTCAACGGCTGGCTCAAGGGCACACCGGATCTGGACGTCAATGACTTCCTGACCCAGGAGTCGACGCTGATCTTCGATGCCGAAGGCAACCAGATCGCCGATATCGGAACCCAGCTGCGTGAAAATATCACCTATGACGAGATTCCGGAAGCCCTGGTCGATGCCTTCCTGGCAATTGAAGACTCCCGCTACTGGACGCACAACGGCTTTGACATCCCGCGTTTCACCAAGGCGGTCATCGAGACGTTTACGAACCACAACATGCAGGGCGGCTCCACCTTCACGATGCAGTTGGTCAAGATGACCTACTTCATGAACGATGAGAGCGGTACATCGCGGACCAAGGACGTCGAATACAAAGTCCAGCAGATCGCTCTGGCCATCGAACTGGAGAAGCAGACGACGAAGAAGGAAATCTTCGAGATGTACATGAACAAGCTGAATTTCGGCGGTATCGGCAATATCCGCGGCATTCAGAAAGCCTGCCAGCAGTACTTCGGAAAGAATGTCTGGGAAATCGGCATCTCCGAGGCGGCGCTGATGGCCGGCATCGTCAATTCACCTTACTATTACGATCCGCACTGGTATCTGGAAAACGCTACGTACAGAAGAAACGAAGTTCTCTACCAGATGTGGAATCACGGCTATATCAATGATGAAGAATATATGCTGGCCGAAAGCGTCAAGGTCGAAGACCTGCTCGTCGACCCATATGGCGAAGAAGAAGACGGCAACGGCTACAGATATCAGGCATATATCGATGAAGTCGTCAAAGAAGCAGAACGCGTCACCGGACAGGATCCGCTGACCGTATCCATGGAAATCTATACCGCCATGGATCCCTATGTCCAGACGGAGATCGAAAACATTCAGGCCGGTGAGACCTGGATCCAGTTCTTCGATGATTATGTCGAAAACGCGATCATTTCCGAAAACAACCAGACCGGTGAAATCGTCGGCATCGGCGGCGGCCGCAACTACGCAAGAGGCGGATCGATGCTGCTGAACCACGCAACCGATCAGTTCAACCAGCCCGGTTCCACGGTCAAGCCGATTCTCGACTATCTGCTCGCATTTGAATATCTCGGCTGGGCAACCGACCATGTCGTCACCGACCAGCCGGTCGCATACGGAAGCCATGTCTTCACCAATGCCGGAACGAATGTATACAGAGGACATCTGAAGATCGACGCAGCCGTCGGCTGGTCGCTGAACACACCCGCCATCCAGGCGCTGCAGGATGTCATCGCAGCGATCGGCTCCGACAAGGTCTGCGATTATCTCGAAAGCATCGGACTTTCCCACTTCAACCGCGATCTGTTCGATATTCAGTACGCCATCGGCGCCGGCACGATGCTGATCAGCGCCAAGGAACTGATGGCTGCCCATGCCGTAAACATGAACGGCGGCTATTACATCGAACCGCATACGATCAAGCGCATCGTCTACCGCAGCGGTCTGCAGGATCCCCTCGAACCGCAGTATACACCGCGTCAGGTCGTCTCTTCCCAGGCGGCATATCTGATGTCAACGATTCTTGAAAGAAACGTATCGTACAACTGGGGCAACTACATGCAGCTGCTGCAGAGAGGATACCCTGTATATGCCAAGACCGGTACGACCGACTACGGCGACGCCGGTGAACCGTACGGCATCCCCTACGGCGCATCGAAAGAAAGCTGGATGGTATGCGAAACCAGCCAGTATACGACCGCTGTATGGCTCGGCTATGAAAAGCCGCTGCCCGTTGAAGAATGCCATACCTGGATCGAAGACTGGAAAGGCCAGCAGAACCTGACCGGCAATATCAACAGCTATATGCTCGACGTACTCAACCGCAACGAAGCACCGGGCTGGGTACCCAGACCCGAAGGCATCTCGGATATTACGCATATTCTTGCGACATTCCCCTACGCTGCACCGATCGAAGGCATGCCGGCTGAATATATCACAACGGGCATGGTCAAATCGGAATACGCCAAGCTCGCCGCACCGGAAAGCAGAGCTGCTCTGCAGTCGCTGGCTACATTCAGCGCCGGTGTCGATGATGATATGAAACAGCTCACCTTCTCCTGGTCGACCTATCCGGATCCCTCCAAACTGGAGGTGGCACCGAGCAGTATGACCATGACCGCAAAGGATCCCTACGGAAATATTCTGGCTACTGCCTACGGCACCCGGATGTTCGATTATTCCTGGGTATGGGGACCGGTCCGCTATAAAGCTAGAATCATGCAGAACGGCAGCACGGTCCGGGAGATCACCGCGGATAAGGAAACATTCAGTACGGATACATCCGGACTTGAATATGATACGGAAACACAGGTCTGCGGCTTCTATGCCTATGAGAACGAAAGCGATTCTTCCAACGAAGTATGTACGACCTTCGTTACACCTCGCCGCAAGATCACTGCACCGGAAGCCGGTGCCGACATCTTCGAAATTCTGAACTGGGCATCGAACAATAACCTGGTTCTCAATTACACCGTAATTCCGACCGACTCCTCCCATCCGGAAGGAACGATCGATAAGTTTACCCAGGACGGACACACCATCTACGGACGTGTCATCAATCCTGACCTCTCCATTGTTCTTGTCTTCTACAGCGATACCGATCCGTTTGCCGAACCGGAAGAACCGGCAGAATAAAAACAGCCGGGGAGAGATGCAGAGGTCTCTCCCCTTTCTTTTGAGAAAGGAACCGATATGTTCACAGCAGGATTTTTCGTTTACTGGCTGATCAATATGATTCTTGTCTTTCTGGCAGTCTGGCTGATATACAGAGGCTGGAAAACCGGTGCCGTAACGGTTCTGACAGATCTTCTTCTGTCATTCCTGACCGGTGCGGCTGCCTGGTTTCTCTCCGGGCTGCTTGTCAGGATATACCCTGTCTGGCAGGACGCATGGTCCGATGCCGTCGGCCGCTTCATTTATGAACGCAGTGCCGGAAGGAATACCCCCTGGCCGGGACTGAATGCATTTGCCCTGGACTTCTACCGGCAGCTGATGAGCTTTCTGATCGGCTTCATCCTTTTCCTGGTTCTGTTCCATGTGCTTGCGGCCCTGATCCGCAGAAAGATCCGGAACAAAAGGCACAGTACGGGTGCCGTGCAGACAGCCGACCGCATTGCCGGAGCGCTGTGCGGAGCCGTATCCTTCACCCTGCATGCCTGTCTTGCGGCACTGATCCTGGTCTCCTGCCAGAGCAGCGGCATCCTGGATGGCGGCAGAGATATTGTCAGCCATACCTTTCTCATCCTGCCGGTGCGCTGCGCTGCACAGCCTGTCACAGGACTGATCCTGCAGGATCAGAAGAAAGCAGAGGAATTCTGGCAGAAAGGCATCCGCATCTGCAGTGAAGACATGGAAGAGCTGACCGCCTGGTGCATCGAAAATACGATATATGAACCCGATGAAAAAGCAGAATAAAAACCGGAAATCATTGATATGATCCCGCCAAAGTAGACACACGAAATATAGAAACGTGTATCTATGGAGGTGGGATTTTATCATGGGAAGGAAATCAAAGATATCCTATGAAGAAAAGATCAAGGCATGTGAGGACTATATTGGCGGTAAAGGCTCAACATCTCAGATAGCAACGGATATCGGAGTTAGTCCGAAGGAATTAAGAACATGGGTAAACAAGTACCGTACGAATGGTCCGGAATCATTAATGCCGAAGCTGCAGAACAGTTCGTATACCAAAGAGTTCAAAGTCAAAGCAGTAGAAGATTATCTTTCGGGTGGCGGATCACTGAATGATATATGCAATAAATATCAGATTCCAAGTCACCACACCCTACGTAACTGGATAGCCAAGTATAATCCCATCTTCGACACTTGAACAAACCAATAACGCCGGAAACCCCGATGAATAAAGGGAAATCCGGCATTTGATGTAATGTGAAATGTAGCGGTCAAATATCAGCCCTGCATTTTTTTGATCATTTTCTTAA
>CADABS010000007.1 GCA_902786245.1 uncultured Erysipelotrichaceae bacterium | reverse complement strand
TGAGTTGTGGTAAAACACAGCCTTTTCTTCGTGTTATAGCATCACGATATTTTATTGCGGGTTTTTGCAAAACCTCACGCAATTTTAGTTAACGAAAACAGGATGCAGAACAGCATCCTGTATGTTTTATCAGACAAATAAAAAGCGCGTGATGAGAATCGAACTCACGTATGCAGCTTGGAAGGCTGCCGTTCTACCATTGAACTACACGCGCATGCTTATTTAAGATGGTGTCCCGGAGCGGAATCGAACCGCTGACCCACTGATTAAAAGTCAGTTGCTCTACCACCTGAGCTACCGGGACATCGGTGGTAAAATATAAGGCTGGGGCAGCTGGATTCGAACCAGCGAATGCCAGAGTCAAAGTCTGGTGCCTTACCGCTTGGCTATGCCCCAATCACTGCCCGAATATATACAGGCATCCGAAGATGCCGATTTAGAAAGATGGTGGAGACGGGTGGTTTCGAACCACCGAACCCAGAGGGAGCAGATTTACAGTCTGCCGCGTTTAGCCACTTCGCTACGTCTCCACATGGTGCCGACTATAGGAATCGAACCTACAACCTATTGATTACAAATCAATTGCTCTGCCAATTGAGCTAAGTCGGCATATTCAATGGTGGAGGTTAACGGGCTCGAACCGCTGACCCTCTGCTTGTAAGGCAGATGCTCTCCCAACTGAGCTAAACCTCCATCGCATTTGCTCTTTTAACAAGTGCCTATTTATATTAGCATAGCCTTTATTATGCGTCAACATCGAAAATTTCTGTTTTTTTATGAAGATTTCAATGTATATGAAGCAATATGATACAATTATTAAATGTACGGAGGAACAGTCTATGGAAATATGGAATTCCCGTTCACTGGATAACAATCAGCGCTTTATTGCGGCAATTGCGGCGGGTTTCGCAGCAGCAGTCATTCTGGGTATTGCCTACGGCGGGCTCTACAGTGTACTGCGTGTCACATCGGGAATCCTGTATGTTTTCATCGGCTGGTGCATCGGCCAGGTGATCCGCAGAGCAGGCAGAGGCGTGCATATGCGATTCGGTGTTGTCGGGGCAGTCATGACACTGCTGGCAATCATCATCGGCGATTCCATTGCCATGTTCGGCTTCGGCGTGCTTGTGTCGCCGGGAATGTGGGGTGTTTCAATTGTCTACTGGCTGCGGATGTTCCTGTCTACGAACATCAACAGCATTCTCGGCATTGTGCTGCGGGCGTTCGGTGTGTATATGGCATATCATTACTCTGTAATATTCTGATGAGGTACGGTTCATATGTACAGAAATACATGGATGGAAATCAATCTTGACGCGATTGCGGATAATGTCCGCCGGGTCAGAAATATATGCGGCAAAAAGATCATTGCGGTTCTGAAGGCGGACGGATACGGATGCGGCGATTCACAGGTACTGCAGGCCGTGCTGGAAGCAGGCGCGGAGATGGTCGCGGTTTCATCGCTGGATGAAGCGCTGATGCTGAGAAACGAAGGATACCAGGGCGGTATTCTGATTCTCGGTGCGACAGACCCGGCAGATGTGCCGACCCTGATCCTGAATAAAGTAACGGCAGCTGCCTATTCGATGGAATGGGTACAGCGGGCTGTCCGCAATGACTGTGTCGGGCTGAAGGTGCATCTGAAGGTGGATACGGGCATGAACCGGATCGGCTTCAAGGATCCCGGCGAACTGCATGAAGCGTTCGATCTGCTGTATGAAAACGGATGCAGTATCGAAGGAATCTTTACGCATTTTCACAGTGCCGACAGCGACCCTGCCGCGACGCAGCTGCAGTATGAACGGTTTGCTGCGGCAGTCGGTTCTCTTCACTATCCGTTTGAATGGATCCACTGCGACAACTCCGATGCGACGGTATCATTCAAGGATCCGCTTTCCAATGCCTGCCGTCTGGGTGTGTCGATGTACGGTGTCTCATCCTATCTCAAGGATCTGCGCTATCCGATTTCTCTGCATTCCCAGGTCGTCATGGTCAAGACGGTGCCGGCAGGTGAGACGATCGGCTATGGCGCAACCTATAAAACATCGAAAGACGAAATCATCGCGACGATTCCGATCGGCTATGCGGACGGATTCGTACGGGCCAACCAGGGCAGAAAAGTATATGTCGACGGACAGTACGGAGAAGTCACCGGAAGAGTATGCATGGACCAGATCATGGTCCGGCTCGATCATCCGGTGGAAGTCGGAACACCGGTAGAGATCTTCGGACCGCATATCCATCTGGAACAGATGGCAGAAGAACTGCATACGATCCCGTATGAGATCATCTGCCTGATCAGCGGCAGAGTCACCCGTACGTATATCTGGCATGGCGAAGATCTGGAAGAAAACCAGCGTCTGCTCAAATCGGAAGCGACGGTAAAACAGGAGGAACCCAATGCTTGAAACCGGTATGGAAGCACCTGCATTCACGCTGAATGATGCAGAAGGAAATCCGCATTCACTGGCGGACTACAGAGGCAGAAAAGTCGTTCTGTATTTCTATCCGAAAGACAATACAGCCGGATGCACTGCGGAAGCCTGCGGATTCCGTGACAGAATGCCCGCTTTTGAAGAAAAAAGTGCGGTGATCATCGGCATATCCAAAGACACCGTATCTTCCCATAAGAGATTTGCTGAAAAGCAGGGACTGCCGTTCGTGATCCTTTCGGATCCTGATAAAGAAGTCATGGCGCTGTATGATGTCTGGAAAGAAAAGACAATGTACGGGAAAAAGGTCATGGGAACAGAACGGGATACCTATGTCATTGATGAAAACGGCATCATCATCCGGACATATAAGAAGGTGAAGCCGTCTGAACATCCTCAGCAGGTCCTGGAGGATCTTGCGTGAAAATCATTCTGTCGCCTGCCAAGCAGATGAAGACAGCAGATGATGATCTGGCATACAGAGATCTGCCTATCTTAATTGATCAGGCCCAGGAACTGCTGGATCATCTGAGAAATCTGGATGAGGCATCGCTGCAGAAGATGTGGAACTGCTCGGACAGAATTGCACAGCAGAATATCGGCCGGCTGCGGGAGATGGACCTGCACGGCAGACTTTCCCCGGCGCTGTTCTCCTATACCGGACTTGCCTATCAGCACATGACACCCGGCGCAATGACGGAAAAACAGCTGGAATATCTGCAGGAACATCTGTTCATTCTCAGCGGTTTCTACGGGATCCTGCGGCCCTTTGACGGAATCACCCCATACCGTCTGGAGATGCAGAGCATCCTTCCCGGCATCGGAGATTTATACGGTTTCTGGAAAGACCGGCTGTACCGGGCAGTCACAGAAGAAGACCATGTGATCATCAACCTGGCGTCAAAAGAATATGCGGATGCCGTAGCTCCGTTCCTGAAGGAAGATGACCGGATGATTCAGATCGTCTTCGGGACGCTGCAGAACGGAAAAGTAATTCAGAAGGGAACCCTTGCCAAAATGAGCAGGGGAGAAATGGTTTACTGGATCGCTGAAAACCGGATTGAAGAACCGGAAGAACTGAAGAAATTCAATGCCGGCTGCGCATACAGCGAAGAATACTCCAGTGCGGATACCTGGGTGTATCTGTATACAGATACAGGAGAGAATCATGGACGAAAGAAAAGAAATCGATGAAGCGGTCAACGCGGCAAATGATGCGCTGTATCATCTCGGTGAGGCAGATGAAATTCTGAATTCTGCCAAAAACTGGGGCATCGCGGATATTCTCGGCGGGAAATTCTTCACCACGGCGATGAAGCGTTCGAAAATGAATGAAGCGGCTTCCGAGATCCGGATGGCGCAGGCAGCGCTGGATCAGCTGGCGGATGAACTTAGGGATGTGAACATGTATGTGCACTTCGACGGAGCGCTGGACGGATTTGAGGCGGTCGCAGATTACATGTTCGATAATATCTTCACGGATCTGATGACGCAGTCGCGGATCAATGAGGCAAAAAGGCAGGTACAGGAAGCCATCGATCAGGTGGAAGGCATACTGGATGCCCTGGATGATATTTCCAGAGAACGCGGCTATATCTGATGGGAAAGGATTTTGCCAATACGGCAGGATCCTTTTTATAATAGAGCCATGGAATACTACAGAAGTTTTGCGGCATACTGCAAAGAGACATTCGGAAGAAAACTGTACAGAGCTGCGCTGGACGCAGGCATGACCTGTCCGAACCGGGACGGCACCTGCGGGGAGCGGGGCTGTATTTTCTGCGCCGGCGGATCGGGAGATTTTGCCGTTCAGTACAATGGCCAGCGTCTGTGCGAAGATGATCTTTCCTTCAATCATCACAAAGCCGGAAACGGAAACTATATCGGCTATTTTCAGGCATATACAAATACATATGCACCGGCGGATAAACTGGAACATCTGTTTGAAGCAGCGCTGTCTGATCCGCTGTTTGCAGGGATATCCATCGCGACCCGGCCGGACTGTTTTTCAGAAGAAATCTATGCGCTTCTGCAGGCACTGAAAGAGAGGCATCCGGATAAATTCATCTGGATCGAACTCGGTCTGCAGACCATACACGAAAAGACAGCGGCTTACATCCGCAGAGGATATCCGCTGTCCGTCTTTGAGGAGTGCATCCGGAACCTGCATGCCCTCGGGATCCCGGCCATTGTCCATGTGATCATCGGACTGCCTGAGGAAAGCGAAGAAGATGTAGTGGCAACGGTGCGCTATCTCAGCCGCATCGGTATTGCCGGCATCAAGCTGCAGCTGCTGCACTATCTCAGGGATACCGACCTGGGCCGGGAATACATGGCGCATCCGGAGCGGTTTCATGTACTGACCATGGAGGAATATGTTCATCTGACTGCATTATGCATCGGCAGCCTGGCAGAAGACATCGTCATCCACCGCCTGACCGGCGACGGAAACCGGGAAGAACTGCTGGCTCCGCTGTGGAGTCTCGACAAGCGCAGAGTGATCAATGCCATACAGCATGAACTGAAAATCAGACAGATCACGCAGGGCATCTTCTGGCAGGATAAAAACAATATCTGATAAAATATTTGCAGAAAGACGAGGAATATGAAAATGAGCACATTAATGGATCTGAACATCCCGAAACTCGGTTTCGGTCTGATGCGTCTGCCCAGAAACGAAGACGGCACGATCGATGTTGAACAGACAGCGAAAATGACGGATATGTTCCTGGACGCAGGGCTGAAGTATTTTGATACGGCCTATGTCTATCAGGGAAGCGAAGAAGCAGCCCGCAAGGCACTGGTTGAGCGTCATCCCCGTGATTCATACTATCTGACATCCAAACTGAACGCCGGCGCATGGGCAGCCAAAAACAAAGAAGAAGCACTGGCTGAACTGCAGGTCTCACTGGACCGTACCGGTGCCGGATACTTCGATTTCTACCTGCTTCATGCCCTGGGCAAAGACAATCTGAAATTCTATGACGAATATGATGTCTGGGGATTTGTCAGAGAAGCGAAAGAAAAAGGTCTGATCAGACATTACGGTTTCTCATTCCATGACACACCGGAAGTACTCGACGGCATTCTGAATGATCATCCGGATGTGGAATTCGTACAGCTGCAGATCAACTGGGCTGACTGGGACAATCCGGCTGTACAGAGCAGAGGCTGCTATGAAGTATGCGTAAAGCATAACAAACCGGTCGTAGTCATGGAGCCGATCAAAGGCGGCACCCTGGCCAATCCGCCGGCAGATATCGTAAATCTGTTTAAAGAAAACGCACCGGATATGTCCTGTGCTTCCTGGGCAGTGCGCTATGTCGCAAGCCTTGAGAATGTCATGGTCGTACTCTCCGGTATGTCCAATACCGCACAGATGGCGGACAATCTGTCCTACATGAGCGACTTCAGGCCGCTGGATGAAAAAGAGCAGGCTGTGATCGCAAAGGCACAGGAAATTCTGGCTTCGATCGAGCAGATCCCGTGCACCGGATGCCATTACTGCACAAACGGATGTCCGATGCAGATCGATATTCCGTCGATTTTCACAGCGATGAACAAGAATCTGATCTACGGTGATTTTGACGACGCAAAGAAACGCTATGAAAGAGCGGTGAAAGAGAAAGGAAAAGCTTCTGACTGCATCCACTGCCTGCAGTGCGAAGATGCATGCCCGCAGCACATTGAAATCACTTCCTGGCTGGAAAAGGCAGCTGCGGCATTAGAATAGGAAAACTGAATGAAGACATTGTATCTGGAATGCCGAATGGGCGCGGCCGGCGATATGCTGATGGCAGCGCTGAGCGAACTGACTGATCAGCAGAAATTTATCGAAACAATGAACAGCATCGGACTCGAAGGCATCGAAGTATCCTGCGAACCGTCCGTCAAATGCGGTGTAACAGGCACTCATATGCATGTTCTGGTCAACGGTGAAGAAGAAGTCAGCGAAGATGTACATGAACACCATCATGATCACGAACATGGCCACGATCATGAGCATCATCACGATCACGACCATGAACATCATCACGAGCATGACCATGAACATCATCATCATGCATCGATGCATGATATCGAGACGATTCTCAATGGTCTTCAGATCAGTGAAAGAGTCCGTACAGATGCGCTGAATGTATATCAGCTGATTGCCGAAGCAGAAGCACATGCCCATGGTTCAGCGGTGGATCAGATTCATTTCCACGAAGTCGGAAATAAAGATGCAATTGCCGATGTCGTCGGTGTATGCATCCTGATGGAACAGATCAATGCGGACCGTATTTACGCATCAACCGTATCGACGGGAAGAGGATTTGTACGCTGTGCCCATGGCATCCTGCCGGTTCCCGCACCTGCGACTGCCTATCTGCTGCAGGGCATTCCGACCGTGGAAGGTATTGCGGACGGCGAACTGTGCACTCCGACCGGTGCAGCTCTGCTGAAGTATTTCGTGCAGTCCTTTACCGGCATGCCGGCCATGCGGGCAGAAAAGATCGGCTATGGCATGGGTATGAAAGATTTCAAGGCAGCCAACTGCGTACGGGCATTCCTGGGCGACAGCGAGGATGACGGCGAAGTCGTGGAACTGGTATGCAATATCGATGACCAGTCGCCGGAAGAAATCGGCTATGCCATGGACGTTCTGCTCAAAAACGGCGCGCTGGATGTATATGTCACACCGGTGCATATGAAGAAAAACAGACCAGGCATTGTCTTTACATGCGTCAGTTCCACTTCAAAGAAAGAAGAACTGATGCGTCTGATGTTCATGCATCTGACAACGCTCGGCATCCGTGAATACTCCTGCCGCAGACATGCGCTCAGCCGCGGCAATGCGACGATTGAAACATCGCTTGGCCCGGTGAGAATCAAAACTTCGGAAGGCTATGGGACCGTGCGGCATAAAATCGAATACGATGATCTCTCCCGCATAGCGGAAGAAAACAATACATCGATTGCCCTGATCAGAGAAAAACTCGAAAAGGAAGTCCGCTGAATAAGGGAAACAGACCGGCTGCAGCCACATAGCTGCGGCTGGTTTTTTACGGTAAAGGGTGCGTTTATGAACAATATCTGCGTTTTGTTTACTATAATAATGTCAATTGAATGAAAGGAACTCTTATGACAGTTATTAAAAACGGAAGAATCCACGACGCAGTAAAAGCGGAAGCATATGTCGCGGACATCCTCGTCAAGGATGGAAAGATTGCTTCGGTCGGCACGGATTTCTCAGCAGATGAAGAAATCATCGACGCATCCGGAAAGGATATCTATCCCGGCTTTGTTGAAGCGCATGCCCATCTGGGTCTGGACGGCTACGGCATCGGCTTTGAAGGTCATGACTACAATGAAATGAACGATATCTGCACACCGCATCTCAGAGCGATCGACAGCTTCAATCCGCTTGATCCGAGTGTCAAAAAGGCAGCGCTGGGCGGTATCACTACGGTTGCGACCGGACAGGGGAGCTCCAATGCGATCGGCGGCACATGGATCGCTGTCAAGACACATGGCATCTGTGTCGATGATATGATCATCAAAGATCCGATTGCCATGAAGGGTGCACTGGGTGAGAATCCGAAGCGGTGCTACCGTGATAAAGGCAACTCCGCCCGTATGTCCACGGCAGCGGTTGTCCGCAATATGATGTTCAAAACCAGAGACTATATGGCCAGAAAAGCAGCTGCCAACGGCGACCCGGCCAAGATGCCTGCTTTTGACTTCAAGTGCGAAGCGATGATTCCGGTCATGGAAAAGAAGATCCCGCTGAAGATGCATGCGCATCAGGCAAATGACATCCTGACAGCTATCCGTCTGGCTAAGGAATTCGACGTTCTTCTGACCCTGGAACATGTCACGGAAGGACATCTGATCGCAGATATTCTGGCCAAGACAGATTATATGATGGCAGTCGGACCGAGCCTGACACATGCATCCAAGTTCGAACTGCAGAACAAGTCCTGGACAACACCCGGTATTCTGGCTTCCAAGGGATGCCATGTTTCCATCATTACAGACTCACCGGTCATTCCGCAGGAATATCTGCCGGTATGCGCAGGCCTGGCAGTCAAGGCCGGCATGGATCCGTTTGATGCCCTCAAGGCAATCACGATCAATGCGGCAGAGCACATCGGCGTTGCGGACAGAGTCGGAACGATCGAAGAAGGCAAAGACGCAGACCTGCTGGTCGTTGCGGGATGCCCGTTTGAACTCTCCGCCGTTTATGAAACAGTCATGATCGACGGCGAAGTCATCCGGTAATTCAGACATATAAAAAGGCGGAGAACATTCTTCGCCTTTTCATATGCACTCAATTGAACAGATCGAGGAATCTGTTCTTTTCTTTTTCGATTCTGTCCAGCAGCTCCGTATAATCCATCTCGGTTCCTGAACGCAGCAGTTCCGTGATCTCAACGACCGGTTCAAGCAGCGGCTTCAGGGCAAGATTGGATACGACACCTTTCAGGGCATGGGCGGCTTCGAATCCTTTTTTGAGATCATTCTCTGCCAGTGCGGTTTTCAGACCTTCAAAGTTTTTGTCATCTTTGACCATGCCGCACAGCATGATGTAGAAGTCTTCTTTTCCCATGCAGCGGGTCAGAGCTTCGTCGATATCGGCGCCGTAGTCTTTCAGTTTTTCAATCGTTAACATGCTTTTCATTTCCTTTCCTTGACAGATACTTATGCTCAAACTGTTCAGCGGTCAGAGGACCGTCAAACCAGTATCCCTGTACAATATCGCATCCCGCCTCTTTCAGCAGAGATACCTGTTCTTCGGTTTCCGCACCTTCCGCAATCACAGGCGCATGGATGAACCGGGCAATTCCGATCAGAAGCTTCAGCAGTTCATAGCTTTTTGCATCGGTGTGAATGTTTTTGATAAACTGCATATCCAGTTTCAGAATATCGACCGGCAGGGTATTGATCACGGCCAGCGATGAATAGCCGGTGCCGAAATCATCCATTTCGATCAGAAATCCGGAATTCTGCAGCGACTGCACTGCCTGCCGCACGGTTTCGAATTCATCGCTGTATGCGGATTCGGTGATTTCCAGATGCAGATCATGTTTCTGCAGGCCGTTGCTTTCGATAATATCCCGGATGATATCCGGAAGCTGAGGATCGAACAGATCGATGCGCGATACGTTGACGGAAACACTGACCGGAAGACCGTATTTCCGTTTCCATTCCGCCAGCTGGGCTGCTGTTTCTTTCCAGACATAATAGTCCAGGGTTCTGACCAGTCCGTTTTTCTCAAACATCGGCACAAACCGGCCGGGTGTAAGCAGACCGAGCGAAGGGTGGTCCCAGCGGATCAGCGCTTCCAGGCTGTTCAGTACCGGTGTGTCATTGCGGATGTCGAATTTCGGCTGGTAGTATATCCGGAACTGCTTTTCCCGCAGTGCATCTTCCATGTCGATGAGCAGACGTTCCTGAAACAGTTCTTCATTGTGCAGATCCGGATTATAGACAGCAGTATTTCTGCTGCGGTCGCCGCGCAGGGAATCGCATGCGGCTTTTACATTGTCCATTCTTGTCTCAGCGTCGATGGACTTGTCACACAGCGGAAAGATCCCTGTCCGCATCCGCACCCGGATCCGCGTATCATTGCGGGCGGCAGCGGATATCAGTTCCTGCAGATCATCCTCGGAGGGCAGATGGCGGCAGTAGATATAGAACTGATCTGCTTCATTGCGGCAGGCCAGGCCCGGATGCTTTTTCAGAAACAGCAGGACTGCTTCGCCGATCTGACGGAGAATCTGATCGCCGAATGCTCTGCCGTACATTTCGTTCAGCAGATGGAAATGATCGATATTGCATGCGATCAGATCCATTTTCTCATCCGGGTTGTACCGGTCCATATAGGATACATATTCCCGGAAAAACTGTTTTGTATACAGACCGGACAGCGGATCAAGCTCAACGTCTTCGATCAGCTGCCTGTCTTCGGCCAGTTCGATGATCCTCTGTACACGGGCAAGAATCACATCCGGCATGTCATATGGTTTTTTGATAAAATCGACGGCTCCGTACTGAAGACACTGTACTTCTGCTTTTGTTTCCGATGTCAGGACAATGACCGGTATTCTTTTCAATACGCTGTCATTATGCAGTATGTTCAGCAGGGTCAGACCGTCCATGACCGGCATGTTCAGATCCAGCATGATCAGTGAGATCACAGCCGGATTCTCCCGGATCATCTCCAGTGCCTCCCGGCCGTTGCCGGCGGTCATACAGGCATAGCGTTCAGACAGGATCATCGCCAGCATTCTGGCATTGATTTCTTCGTCTTCAACGATCAGCACATTTCTTTTCCGGCTGATGGCCTGGTTCGGGAACGCAGTCATTGGCAGACCTCCATTTGCAGTATTACTATCATTCTAGCATAAGAATGTACGCACAGCCTTTGGAAACAAAAAACAGACGTCTGCCTGTATAATGATAGGCATAGCAGGAGAAATGATTATGAAATACATGCAGGAACTCAGCCGTATCGCAGATGAAGTATGGAATCATCCCGAACCCGGATTTCTGGAAAAGGAATCCAGCCGGATCCAGAGATCCTTCCTGAAAGAACAGGGCTTTGAAATCACTGAGAATATCGCAGATACGATGACAGGATACAGTGCTTCCTGGGGAAGCGGAAAACCGGTCATTGCCTTCCTCGGCGAATTCGATGCACTGTACGGTCTTGGCCAGGAGGCAGACTGCAGCGAATACCATCCGGACGGGAATGAAATGGGCCATGGCTGCGGCCATCATCTGCTCGGTACCGGTGCCATCGGGGCTGCCCTGATGGTCAGAGATTATCTGAAGGAAACCGGCAGAGAAGGAACGGTCATCGTCTATGGATGCCCGGCGGAAGAGAGCGGATCAGGCAAGGCCTATATGGCAAGGGACGGTGTTTTCAAAGATACCGATATTGCTTTGACATGGCATCCGTCTACGATCCATGCGGTTGCGACCGGCAGCTCCCAGAGCTGTATCCAGTGCTATTTCCGGTTCCATGGCATTGCCTCCCATGCGGCCGGTTCTCCGGAAAAGGGAAGAAGCGCACTGGATGCGGTGGAACTCATGGATATCGGTGTCAATTATCTCAGGGAACACATGGAAAGCACGGACAGAGTCCACTATGCCATTACAAACAGCGGCGGAAAATCACCCAATGTCGTACAGGCAGAGGCGGAGGTCAAATACCTGATCCGTTCCACGGCCAATTCCAAATGCCGGAAACTGTATGAACGGGTCGTCAATATCGCCAAAGGCGCTGCCCTGATGACAGAGACATCTCTGGATGTCATCTTTGATGAAGGCTTAAGCAATACCGTGATCAATGAAACCCTGGAAAAGGTCATGGAACAGTCCTTTACGGAATGCGGTGCACCTGTCTATACCGAAGAAGAAAGAGCCTATGCAAAGAAATTCCATGACTCCTATGAGATGCCGGAAACCATCGATGACATACCGGTCTATGTCAAAGACAAAAGAAAGCTTCTGAACAATATGCGCACTTCCGACCTCTGCGATTATATCGTTGAAGTCAATTCCTCGGATATCTGCGAGATGGGCAGCACCGATGTCGGCGATGTCAGCTGGGTCGTTCCGACAGCGACGCTGAATACCGCATGCTACAGCTACGGAGCCGGTGCCCACTCCTGGCAATGGGTTGCCCAGGGCAAATCCTCTATTGCCCATAAAGGCATGTATAAGGCAGCGGAAGTCATGGCACGGACGGCGGAAAAACTGTTTGAAGATCCGTCCCTGATCGAACAGGCAAAAGCGGAATTCAAAGAAAGACTGATGGGGGAATCCTACGAATGCCTGATTCCGGAAGAAATCAAGCCCCATGTCATCGGGGACTGACGTGCAGACAAGACAGGAAGCGCTCCGGAAGCTGAAGAAATCCAGATTCCGTTCGTCTTTTCATCTCAAAGACAAAGATTTCAGATATATCGAAGAAAAAGGAATGGATACGGTCCGCCGGCATGCCCGGGATATGATCCGCAAAAACCTTGCCCCGGCAGTCATTCCCAATGACGGAAAACAGACACCGATGAAAGGCCATCCGGTATTCATTGCCCGCCATGCGACCGGGACGTGCTGCCGGAGCTGTCTGTATAAATGGTACAGGGTACAGCAGAACACAGAGCTCACAGAAGAACAGCAGGAGAAAATCGTCAATCTGATCATGGCCTGGATCGAAGAGGAAGTCCTGGAACACAACCGGAAAGAATTCGCCGGCGTCGATATGTAAGAAAACCGCTGTTCTGTACACTGTTATGGATGCAGAACAGAACAGGAGGATGATCTCATATGAAAAAGATTCTGCCCGGTCTGCTGTGCATCTGCGTGATTCTTCTGTGTGCATGCACAGCCGAAAAACAGAATGCAGAAGAGAAAGTGATATTCACCGATCAGACCGACCCCGTTGTCACCGTTGAAACCGATACCGATGATCCCGAGGCACTGCAGAAATTCAATGCGGTCTTTGAAGCGCTGTCCGCTCTGCAGGCTGCAGAAGGGAAAACCGATATCACCGAGGGATTTGATTCGATCCCGGAATATCTGCTGCAGAATGGCAGCCGCACCATCAGCTGGATGGATTTCAGCACGCCGCATCAGAATTCCACGATCACGGAAGAAGCGGTATATGTTGAAATCAATGATGGAGGAAAACTGAAATGCCTGATCATCGCATCAGACCTGAAAGAAATACAGGATCTGTCCGCGTTGAAGGAATACTTTGAAGATCTGCGCAGAAAGAGTCTATGAAAAAACATCCGTTTTACAGCGTATTGATATGCATCATGGCAATATCCGTATTGCCGTTTTTCTGCGGATGCGCAGAACCTGAGGAGCAGGAGGTCATCCTGCATTCAGAGGGAACAGACATGTCCGCCTATTACTGGCTGGAAGACGATGATCCGTCATTCATCCAGGTGACACTGGAAGAATCGCTGCGCCTGTTTGATGAGAAGGGAGACGGCATTCTTTTCTACAGCTATACGACCTGCCGTTTCTGCAATAACGCAGTGCCCGTGCTCAATGAAATTGCCCGGGAATACAATACGCCTGTCTACTATATCGATGTATACGGGCAGGATTATTCTGATTGGCCAAAAGAAGAACGGACTGCGCTGATGGATCATTTCATGGAATGCATTGAGAAGACAACGGTATATAACCCCTCCAGCGGCGAGAGGGAATTCAATGTGCCGGCAGTCATGACGGTGATTGACGGAGAGATCAAAGCATTCCATATTTCGCTGACAGATGATTATACGGGAACGGACAGACTGACAGAGAAACAGACAGAAGAACTGAAGGAAATCTACCGCGGATTATTTGATGTTTATCAGTTGAAGGACGGATAGAATGAAAAAGGCGGAGCTCAGCGCTCAGCCTTTTCATATACGGATTCTTTCTGCCGGAGAAGATCCCGGAGTTCCTCCACGGACATATCCTCGAGTCTTCTGCTGCTGCGGATGCTTTCAGCCATTTCCTGATCCATGCGGTTCTGTCTGCGGGATAATTCTTTTTCTTCCCGGATCGCCCGCAGCCGCATCTCTTCTTCCTTCTGGTCCTGCCTGACCTGATCCTGGCGGTTGAGGGTACGGATATAGTCCATGGACATCAGCGCATCTGCCGCAAGGAAGGCGGTCAGAAACAGATCTGCGCCGGCACCGATATCCTGCCAGGTAAACAGATCAAAGATAAATGCGGCCATCAGCAGAATGTCGCCTCCGATCATACAGCCGGAGAGAATTTTCTTGATTTTGTTCGTCATATTTACTCCATTGCGTCCAGATGCGCTTTCCGTACCGAAGGAATCGTTTTCATTGCGGCAAGAAGTTCATCCATCGTGCATTCCATCGCTGAAATATCCAGAGACATCAGGACATTGGCTCTTCCGCTGATCGGGATTGCCTGCGATATCGTCAGGATACTGATATGCATGCGGGTGATCTCATTGATCAGAGAAGAAAGAGAACCTTTCTCATCTTTCAGGATCACGCTGATGACAGCGTTTCTCCGTGCTGTTCCGCTGTTTTCCGCATAGACATAATCTTTATACTTATAATACGTGTTTCTGGATATGCCTGTCCTCTGAACCGCTTCCGTAATGGTTGCGCATTCATGGCGTTCCAGCAGTTCCCTTGCCTGAATGACCTTTTCCAGATATTCGGGAAGGATTTTTTTGTGTACGATCAGATAATCATTATTCATGGACAGCCTCCCTGACAAGTGTTCCGCCTTCGGCCGGCCGGACCGGCAGGATCCGCCAGTGATGTTCCATTTTCTCAACGGCATGGATACATGTTCCGGATAAAGGCTTCTGATGGATCAGCAGACAGGTGGATCCCGATCCGCTGATGATCATCTTTCCGCCGGTATCCGTTTCAGTCAGTTCTCTGATCTGACTGTAGCCGTGGATCAGCTGCGAGCGGTACGGTTCATGGATATGGTCGACCGCTGCGGTTTTCAGCAGTTCTCCATCGCCGTCCTGCAGGGCTCTGGCCATCAGAACGGCATGGCCGGCATTCATGGCCGCATCATGGCGGCTGTAGGAGGGAGGCAGGATTTTCCGTGCTTCCGCTGTTGTGACTTCAAAATCGGGAATCAGATAAGTGAACAGCCAGCTTTCATGCACGGGCAGAAGGCGGTGGATCCAGGAACCGTCTTCCCGCTGAGCAGATGCGGTCAGACTGCCGAAGATGCAGGGTGCCGCATTGTCGGGATGGCCCTCCATTTCACTGGCGATCTGGAAGATCTGATCCTGTGTAAGGGCATTGCCATGCAGAGCAGAGGCCGCATAGAGACCGCCGGCAATCATTGCGGCAGAAGAACCCATGCCTCTGGATACGGGAATACCGCATTGAAATACCGCATGGACATTGTCGGTGACGCCGATCGCCTGACAGCCTCTCTGATAGGCAACAGCAAACAGGTTGTCTTCGTTATTGAAACGCTCTTCGCATCCTTCCAGCAGGAGCGTATCATTTCTTTCTGCGAGAAAAGTATTGTATACATCAAATGCCATGCCCATGCAGTCAAAGCCCGGACCCATGTTTCCGGATGAAGCGGGTGCCTTGATTTCAATCATGACTGAGTTCCTCCATACGCTTCGCAATCGTTTTCATGCCGTCTTCGATATCGATCACTTCATGGAAACGCAGCGGCAGTTCTTTCAGTTCTGCCAGGCCTTTCGGCACCGGCATGCCGGAGAGTTCATGCAGTTTCTCCATCGCCGCAAAATCATCATCTGTTTCTTCCGCTCCGAGACTGGCAAGTACATCTTTTGAGAATTTATACGGGGAAGCGGTGGACAGGACGATACAGGGAGTATCATCGCCGCTTGCTTTCCGGTACTGTTTCAGACCGCAGAATGCGACGGATGTATGGGGATCGATGACGATGCCTTCTTCTTCGTACATGCGCCGGATTTCTCTGCGGCATGCATCTTCGTCCGCCCATGCGCCGGCAAATGTTTTCTGCATTTCCTCCAGCATGTCCCTAGGAATGGAATAGCTGCCTTTTTCCTGCAGGTCCGCCATGCATTTTCTGACAAATGCATCGTCATTGCCGCTCAGCATGAACAGCAGACGCTCGAGATTGGAAGAAATCAGAATATCCATGGAAGGGGAAATCGTCGTAATGAATTCTCTGTCGAGAGAATAGGTGCCTGTTTCAAAGAAATCGGTCAGGACATGATTGGAGTTGGACGCACAGATCAGCTTATGCACCGGCAGACCGAGCAGTTTTGCCAGATATCCGGCCAGAATATCGCCGAAGTTTCCGGTCGGAACACAGAAACTCACCGGATCTCCGCATCGAACCGCACCGCGTTTTACCAGCTGTGCATAGGCATAGAAATAATAGGTGATCTGGGGAATCAGCCGGCCGGCATTGATAGAGTTGGCAGAAGAGATGGTGACGCCATGGCAGGCATTCTTCACTTTTGCAGAAGAAACAGCCTCCTTGACCATCCGCTGGCAGTCGTCGAAGTTTCCTCTGACTGCGATGACTTTTACATTGTTTCCCCGGCTGGTGCGCATCTGCATCTTCTGTATGGCGGATACGCCGATTTCGGGATAGAATACCGTAATAGCGGTATGCGGCACATCCGCAAATCCGGACAGTGCTGCTTTGCCTGTATCGCCGCTGGTCGCCGTCAGGATCGAAACCAGGTCATTCCGGTTTTCCTTCCTGTATGCAGCGGTCAGAAGCCGGGGCAGGATCGTCAGAGCGATATCCTTGAATGCGCTGGTCGGTCCGTGCCAGAGCTCCATCATCCATCCGTCCCGGGTTGCCGTGACGGGAACGATCTCATCCGTATCGAACTTTGTATCATAGGCACCGTACACACATGCATGCAGTTCTTCATGGCTGTAGTCGCTGCACATTGCCTGCAGTACGGCCATGGCGGTTTCCTGGTAGGAGGCATGGATCAGGTCCTTTACGTCAATGCAGGAATCGATAGAAGCAGGGGTGTAGAGACCGCCGTCTGCGGCCAGACCCTGAATGACTGCTTCATGTGAAGTACAGGAATTTTCCCTGTTTCTCGAACTGATATAAACGGGCATAAATACCTCCTTGTAAAGTACGCATGAAAATGATACTATGTTCGTGTTTTAAACACAAGTGTATTCGTTTTAGAAACAGAGGGCAGGATATGAAAGTTGGCTTATTGGGACATGGCGTCGTCGGCAGCGGCGTCAGAACGATCATTGATGAAGGCGCAACATGGGAAGTCAGAGAACTTGAGGTCACCGCAATTCTGGTGAAAGATGAAACGGAAATGACCGATCCGAGAACGACCCTGAACGCAGATGACATTATCAATGATCCTGAAATTCAGGTGGTTGCAGAATGCATGGGCGGACTCGAACCGGCCCATACATATGCGAAACGGGCACTGCAGGCAGGAAAGCATGTTGTCACTTCGAACAAGAAGATGCTGGCGACATTCTGCGGCGACCTGTTCGATACGGCAAGAGAAAACGGCGTGACAATTCATTACGAAGCTTCCTGTGGCGGCGGCATCCCCTGGATGGCATCTCTGGACAGAACCAGACGAGTCGATGATATTGTCTCCTTCCGCGGTATCTTCAACGGAACGACCAATTATATTCTTGAGCGCATGTTCCATGAAAACAGAGATTTCGCGGATATGCTCAAAGAAGCACAGAAACTCGGCTATGCCGAACAGGATCCGACCGATGATATCGACGGCTATGATGTCCGCTATAAAGTCGCTCTGTCCTGTGCCAAGGCATTTGATGCAATCGTCGATGCGGAAAAGATCCTGACATACGGCATCCGCAATATCACCGCGCAGGATCTGCAGTTCTGCCGGGACAGCGGCTATGCCTGCAAACTGATGGGAAAGGGCGAATGGCATACGGATTATATCAGTGCCATGGTTATTCCGGTCTTCCTGCATGCGGATGATGTCTTTGCCAATATTCCGCTGAATTTCAATGCCATTGAATCGAATTCAAAAACCCTGGGCAGTGCGGCATTTGTCGGCCAGGGAGCCGGATCGCTTCCCACCGCCCATGCGGTCGTGCAGAATGTCATCGACATCTGGAAAGACCAGGATTCTGAGATCAATCCCAAGACCCGTGTGCCGATCGACAATCAGTTCCATCAGGGTATCTATTATATCCGTACCGTGAAGGATGCGCTGCTGGCTTCGATCACCGATCAGCGGGTCGGAGACCATGCGATCCTGACAAAGAAAATATCTGTTCTGGAAGCGGAGAATGCCATCCGGACACTGGCAGATCAGGATCTGTTCATCGCTGAGGTGGCTGAATGATCAAGGTCGTCAAATTCGGCGGATCCAGTGTTGCCAACAGCACCCAGTTCCGGAAAGTAAAAAGCATTATCGATGCAGATCCGGACCGCAGATTCATCGTTACCAGTGCCTGCGGCAAGGAATCGCATGAAGACCATAAGATCACGGATCTTCTGTTCCTGTGCGAAGCGCATATCCGCTACGGCGTATCGCATGAACAGATATTCGGTCTGATCAAGGACAAGTATTACCGGATCAAAAAGGATCTCGGTCTGCACGTCGATCTGGATAAAGAATTCTCCGTCATCGAAAAGCAGCTGAAGCGGGGCATATCCATCGACTATCTCGTCAGCCGGGGCGAATACCTGACGGCTCTGTGCCTGGCAGAATATCTCGATGCGGATTTCGCGGATGCGGCAGATGTGATCGCTTTCCGCTTTGACGGGGAAATCGATCTGCAGCGCACCGATGAGAAACTCAAAAGCATATCCGCGACGGAACGGAAAATCGTGATACCGGGCTTCTACGGTGCTCTGCCCAACGGCGTGATCCGGATCATGAGCCGGGGCGGATCGGATATCACCGGTTCCGTCATAGCCAATGTCATCGATGCGGACGTATACGAAAACTGGACCGATGTCTCCGGATTCCTGGTAGCCGATCCGCGGATCATCGACAGTCCCATGCGGATTCCCCGCATTACTTACAACGAACTGCGCGGCATGAGCTATATGGGTGCCAATGTTCTCCATGATGATGCGGTATTCCCGGTCCGTTCCAAGAACATCCCGATCAATATCCGCAACACCAATGATCCGGACAATCCCGGTACGATGATTCTCAATGACTGCAGCGAATATGACGCAATTGAACCGCCGCATGCGGTTACCGGCATCACCGGCAGAAAGGATTTTACGGTTATTACACTGGTCAAAAGCCACAGTTCGGCGGAAGTCGGATTCCTGAGGCGCATCCTGTCCGTGTTCGAGGAATATCATGTGTCCGTTGAAAGCGTTCCGGTCACCGTCGATACGTTCTCGGTCATCGTGCAGACTTCAGCCGTTGAGCATTGCGTCTATGAGATCATGTCGAGACTGAAAAAGGAATTCAATCCGGATGATCTGAAGATGGAAGAGCGTCTGGCCCTGATTGCGGTGGTGGGCAGAGGCATGAAAGCAGTGCCCGGCATGTCGGGCAGGCTTCTGTCGGAATTCGGCCGCAGCCAGATCAATATCAAAACCATCAGCCAGAGCTCGGATGAACTGACGATCGTCGTCGGTGTTGAAAACAGAGACTTTGAAAAGGCAATTCAGTGCATCTATGATAAATTTATTGCGGAGGATAGCAGGTAATGAAAATCGGAATACTCGGTGCCACCGGCGCTGTCGGCAGACAGATGCTGGAATGCATCGCGGAAAGAAACATTGACGCGGAAGAAATCCGCGTATTCGCAAGCAGCCGCTCGGCCGGAACAGAAATACCGTTTAAAGATCAGAAACTCACCGTTGAAACCGTAACGCAGGAAAGACTGAACGGTCTTGATTTCGTGCTCGGTGCCGTATCGAACGCACTGTCAAAGGAATACAGGCCGATGGTCAAAGAAGCGGGTGCGGTCTATATCGACAATTCCAGCGCCTTCCGTCTGGAAGAAGATGTACCGCTGGTCGTTCCCGAAATCAACGGCGAAGACGCTCTGAAGCACAATGGCATCATCGCCAATCCCAACTGCTCGACGATCATCTCGATGATGGCACTGGCACCGCTGGCAAAGCTCAGCCCGATCAGGGCAGTCAATGCCTCGACATACCAGGCGGTATCCGGAGCAGGCATCGGCGGTCTGTATGAACTGGAAAACCAGGTCAGAGATCTGGCTGAAGGAAAACCGGCGGAAATCAAGGTCTTCCCCCAGCAGATCGCATTCAACTGCATTGCCGAGATCGGTTCCTATACAGAAAACGGATATACGACGGAAGAGATGAAAATGCAGAATGAGGGAAGAAAGATCCTGCATCTGCCGCAGCTCAATGTCACATGCACATGCGTACGCGTACCCGTCTACCGTTCCCATTCCATTTCCCTGACGGCAGTCACGGAAGATTATGTATCGCTGGACGATTATAAAGAAGCGCTCAATGCCTTTGACGGTGTCAGACTCGTGGAAGACCATGTGCCTTCGCCGCTGGAGACATCCGATCAGGATATTGTCTATGCCGGACGGATCCGCCGCGATCTGTGCAGTGAAAACGGAATCAGCGTCTGGTGCTGCGGCGATCAGATCAGAAAAGGCGCAGCGGCCAATGCCGTGCAGATCATGGAGTACCTTCTTGCGCACTGATGTGCTAGAATGGTGCTATTGCATACATAAGGAGGGACAGATATGTTCCGCAGAACGATAGCAGGCGCGCTTCTGACTGCCGCCGGAATCGCCGCAGCTCTGGTCTATAAGACTCTGGCTGACCAGAAAGAAGAAAAGAAAGAACCGGAAGAAGAGGAAGAAGAAATCCGTTTCATCCGGATCAGCGACACAGATGAGGAACCGGAGAAAGATATCCGGACAAGACCTCAGCAGGTACAGGAAATCTGTTCGGTATACCCGTACCTGGATCCGGACTTCGTGGAAGAAGAACTCAGAAAAGACCATATCCACATGGATGAATATCCGGAGGATACACTGATACAGATCACGCACAACGCCGTATTCCCGAATGCGGAGACGGCAGAGACATTTGCGCAGATCATGAAGGACAGCGGATATACAGCGGAAAGCGATGCACCGCTGCTGGTGACTGTCAGCAGACGCTTCTATACGGTGGAAGGTGCTGTTCTCTCCGATGTGCTCAACGTTGCCAACCAGGTCAATGCCCTGGAGGGAACATACCACGAGTACTTTATTCTGAGGTCATGAGCTAGACTCGCTGAAGCGGGTCTTTTAATGCGAGGTACAGGGATGAGTGAGCAGAACAGAAAAAGCGGATATGCGAAATCATATATGATCATACTGGCCATCGTTATGGCGGTCGGTGTCATGATCGCCATGATCGTATCCCGGAAAACAGAACCGGAGACAGCCAACGGATGCGGCGTCAATCCGCAGTCGGCATTCGGCCAGACTACCCAGTCCGTCTGGGTCGACCAGGCCGGCTACGCTGCCGCAAAGGTCAGTGCCGGATTTGATTTTGAAACACCGGATCAGCCGCTGACAGACTATCCGGCAGTGCATTACCGGACGTTCTCCTATCAGATCATGGAAGTTTCCTGGCGCAATGAAGCAGGGGAAGAAGGTATCATGTTTTCCAAGGCATATACATGCAACGGGGCGCAGATCTATCAGGCCAACCGCCAGTTCAGAAGCGTTGTCGTTGAAACCGTGGACGGACTGGAAGTGCAGGAAAGCGGCGACGGCGATACCGTAGGCATGGCTTTCTGGACAGACGGGGATTACAGCTATACAATCATGGCTCTGGATCATCCGCTGCCGAAGGAAACCATGGAAGACCTTGTCCGCAGGACAAAGTAGCATAAGAAACCCGCAGAGGTTTCTTTTTTTGCGGAACGGTCTGTCATTATGCCTTTTTTGGTATAAATCAATGATTTCTTCCGCACCCGGCGTGACGAAACGGAGAGGATACGTTATATTAATAAGGTTATTGGACGAAAGGAGGAGAATACAGTGATTGAAGTGAAGAATCTGAAGTTCTCCTATGATGATACGAAAACGACGATTGACGATGTTTCTTTCAGCATTCCCGACGGTTCCTATACCACGATCGTAGGCCATAACGGATCCGGCAAGTCGACGATTGCCAAGCTGCTGGCAGGTCTGCTGGAGAAGCAGGGCGGATCGATTCAGATCGACGGTCTGGAACTGAACATGGAAAACCTGACAAAGATCCGCTCCCGGATCGGCATTGTCTTTCAGAATCCCGACAACCAGTTTATCGGATCGACGGTCAGAGATGATATTGCCTTCGGACTGGAAAACCACAATGTGCCGCAGCCGGAAATGGACGGCATCATTGAGACCAACGCCGCCAAGGTAAAGATGACCAAATATCTCGATCATGAACCGACCAGACTGAGCGGCGGCCAGAAACAGAGAGTCGCCATCGCCGGTGTCCTTGCGATGAAGCCGAAGCTGCTGATCTTCGATGAAGCGACCGCCATGCTCGATCCCCAGGGCAAGGATGAAATCAAGAAGGTGATTTCCCAGCTGCACAGGGAAAACAATCTGACGATCGTATCCATTACCCATGATATCGACGAAGTTGCGGATTCCGATTACGTGCTTGCCCTGGATAACGGAAAGCTCGTGATGGAAGGCACGCCGCATGATGTATTTACCGATGAAAGAAAACTGCGCAGGATCCAGCTGGATGTACCGTTCAGTCTGAAGATGCGTACAGCCCTTGCGAAGCAGGGGGTCGATGCCGGCAGGCATATTACGATGGAAGGACTGGTGAAAGAATTATGTCAATCTCTTTCGAACATGTAAGCCATGTATACAGTGCCGGCACACCGTATGAATACAAAGCACTGGATGATGTCAGCGTCACGATCGAAGAAGGAAAGATCACCGCAGTCATCGGCCAGACCGGTTCCGGCAAGAGTACCCTTGTTCAGCATCTCAATGCGCTGCTGCTGCCGAGCGAAGGAACCATCTGTATTCTCGACAGAACGATCAAAGCCGGAGAAAAGCCGAAAAAGCTGAAATCCCTGCGCAAGGATGTCGGCCTGGTATTCCAGTTCCCCGAGTATCAGCTTTTTGAAGAAACCGTGATCAAGGATGTCGCCTTCGGACCGAAGAACTTCGGCGCAACCGAAGAAGAGGCGATGGCAAAAGCCCGGGAAGCACTGACGCTGGTCGGTCTCGGTCAGGATACTTTTGAAAAGAGTCCGCTGGAGCTCAGCGGCGGTCAGAAGCGCAGAGCGGCAATTGCCGGCATTCTGGCAATGAATCCTTCCGTTCTTGTCCTGGATGAGCCGACTGCCGGTCTGGATCCGCTCGGTACGATCCAGATGATGGAACTGTTCCATTCCCTGAACAAGAAATATCAGAAGACGATCCTGATCGTCACCCATGACATGGAACAGGTGTTCTCCCATTGCGACAATGTCGTTGTCGTGGAAAACGGAAAGATCCGCATGCATGCACCGGTCAGTGAATTCTTCAGAGATTCCTCGCTGTGCCGTGAAATGAATATCCTGCCGCCGGCCCTGATCCGGATGAAAGATCTGCTTGTGCAGTACGGATTCGAGGTGCCGCAGGAAGTACAGGATATTGACGGCCTGGCAAAGGTCATTGCAAGGCAGGTGAAGCATCATGGGTAATATTACACTGGGCCGGTATATACCGCTTGATTCGCCGATCCATAAGATGGATCCCCGGGCGAAGATCATGGCAATGCTGATCATGCTTGTTTCGATCTTCCTGCCGGCCGGATGGACCGGATACGGCATCATCTTCGCAGTCACTGCGCTGACGATCATTCTGGCAAAGCTGAGTTTCAGCTTTATCTGGAAAGCGATGAAACCGATGCTGTTCATGCTGGTGTTCCTGTTTGTCATCAATGCGCTGTTTCTCAAAACCGGCACCCCGCTGGTCACGGTCGGTTCATTCGTACTCTACAGCGATGCCATCTTCCAGACCCTGTACATTGCCGTGCGCCTGCTGCTGATGGTGATGATCACCACCTGTCTGACCGCGACGACAAAGCCGCTGGATATGACCCTGGGTATCGAAGACCTGCTCAAGCCTTTTACAAAGATCCATGTGCCCGCCCATGAAATCGCGATGCTGATCAGTATCGCTCTGCGGTTCATACCGGATCTGATCGAAGAAACACAGCGTATCATGAAGGCCCAGGAATCCCGCGGCGTCGATCTGCAGGAAGGCAAGCTGACAGAGCGCATCGCAGCGATTCTCTCGCTGATCGTTCCGCTGTTTGTCTCCGCATTCCAGAGAGCAGAAGACCTGGCAAACGCAATGGAAGCCAGAGGCTATGCACCGGGCGAACCCCGTACCCGCTATAAGGTTCTGAAACTGGCAGGCCGGGACTATATCCTGCTCGGATGCACCATTGCCGTACAGCTGTGCATGATCTGGCTGGCATTCCTGCGATGAGATACAAATGCACAGTCGCCTATGCCGGTGCAGATTACTGCGGCTGGCAGTCGCAGCGGAACGGAAATTCCGTACAGGAACAAATCGAATCTGTTCTGCATGACATCACGCATGCAAAGATCAGTATCACCGCATCCGGAAGGACCGATGCGGGTGTCAATGCAAAAGGACAGGTGTTCCATTTCGATACGGATCTCATCATGAAGCCGCTGAAATGGAAAGGAGCGCTGAACGGACATCTGCCCAAAGACATTCATATCATGGATGTCGAAGAGGTGAATGAACTGTTCCATGCCCGCTTCAATGTCCGCTCCAAGCAGTACGACTATCTGATCAATCTCGGACCGTATGATGTATTCACAAAAGACATCGCATACCAGTGTCCGGTGGAACTGGATACTGACCGCATGATTGAGGCGTCGCGCTGCCTGATCGGCACGCACGATTTCACATCGTTCAATTCCAATTCTCTTTCGGAAACACCGGATCAGGTCCGGACGGTATTCGATATCCGCTTTTCCAGAGAAGGAGATCTGCTGCGTATCTCCTATACAGGCGACGGATTTCTGCGCTATATGGTACGGATGCTGACAAGTCAGCTGATCGAAGTTGGAAAAGGGAAACTGACACCGGAAGATGTCCGAAGAAATCTGGAGGCATGTTCCAAGGATATACCGCATAAAAGCGCACCGGCCAACGGACTGACGCTGATGAAAGTCGATTATTTCGAAATGATTGCACTGTCCCAGAAAGGCATGATCCGTGAATTTCTGCCCGGCGACGCACTGATGGAAGGAATGGACCTGAAAGAACTGGAAAAAGCCGTCCGTGAACATGCGAAACCGCGCAGCTATATGATGACCGGACGCCATGATCAGGACCTGACAGGTGTTCTGAAACTGACAGAGGATTCCGTACAGCTTCAGATTCTCAGTGAGCGGGGCGAAGAAATCTATGCCTCGATCGAAGATCAGATCCGCGCTTATCTGGAAAAAGAGGGCTATGTGCCGGAACAGATCCATATCAGGCATGCAAATACAGCCGGACGCGGATGAATCGTTTCCGCATCTGGAAAAACTGTTTGACTTGCCTATTTGATTCATCTACAATATTTCGTGCCACCATTAAAGTATGTAGCCCCGGAAACTACATAAAAAATTGGAGGAAAAACTTATTATGCGTCAGACTACAATGATCAAACCAAGCGAAGTCGAGCGTACATGGTACGTCGTGGACGCGACAGACTGCACACTTGGCCGTCTCGCAACACAGGTCGCAACAGTTTTAAGAGGCAAGCATAAGCCGACATTCACGCCGCATGTTGACTGCGGTGACTATGTCATCGTCGTCAATGCGGACAAAGTAAAGATCACGGGCGATCAGGATTTCAAGAAGTTCTACTATCGTCATTCCGGATATCCGGGCGGACTGAAAGTCAGAAGCACGAAGATCATGCGTGAGAAGTATACTGTTGAATGGGTCGAAAAGGCCATCAAGGGCATGCTGCCGCATAACAAACTGGGCGATGTCCAGCGTAAGCATGTATTTGTTTACCTGGGACCGGATCACCCGCATGCAGCTCAGAAACCTGTTGAGCTGAAGGTGAAATAAGGAGGATAAAGACAGATGGTAGCGAAGAAAAAATCAGCGGTAACCTATATCGGTACAGGACGTCGTAAGAAGTCCGTAGCCCGTGTCTTTATGACTCCGGGTACAGGTGTGATCACGGTCAACGGCCGTTCCTTGGAAGACTACCTGCCGCAGGCAACACTGCGCATGGTCGTCAACTCCCCGCTCGTTCTTACGGAAACAAAAGAACAGTTCGACATTAAGATCAATGTCGCAGGCGGCGGTTACACAGGCCAGGCCGGTGCAATGCGTCACGGTATCTCCCGTGCACTTCTCGAAGCGAGTGAAGATTACAGACCGATCCTCAAGAAGGCCGGTTTCCTGACTCGTGATTCCCGTGAAAAGGAAAGAAAGAAGTATGGTTTGAAGGGTGCCCGTCGTGCACCGCAGTACAGCAAGCGTTAATCGTTTCCTGTTTCTGAACAAACTGACGGAAAACTCATCCGCAAGGATGGGTTTTTTCTTTTTCGGTGCGTATATACAATGCAGGAGGACAATGATGAACAGAAAACTGACACTTCTGCAGAATGAGCAGATCGAACTCGGAAGAAAACACGGACTGCAGGAAAAGCAGATCCGTCTGTATGCGAAGCCGTCTTACAATTTCCTGCAGATGCAGGAACTGCGTACTGCCATGGAAAACGGGATCACAGGAAGAAATCTGCGCTTTCTTCTGAAGCCTTCACTGAGCCACCAGGAGATGTGCAGGATCCGGAGGTGCCTGGAACAGGGACAGCAGCCCATGATTCCCTATCCGTACGGAAAAATACTGACCGCCGCAGCCGCTGTCCTGATGGGTCTTGGCATCATTGCGCTGGAGGCTGTGCATGACCGCCCGTATCTGTTACTGAACAGGGAATCCGTCACATTGAAGCAGGGGGATGTATTTGACGCATCTTCCTATATCGAAAGAAATGACAACCGGGCCGGGAAACTGATCCTGCCGGTCGATGTGGATACTTCCGAACCGGGCAGAAAAGCGGCAGTATACCGCTATGTCACCGGCGAAGGGGAAATCGTACGGATCCTGTATGTCGATGTGCATGCATGAAAAACAGACGCCTTTCAGCGCCTGTAATCATTTTCGAATTCTCTGAGGAATGCCGTGAGCTTTTCCACACCTTCTTTCGGCATGGCATTGTAGATGCTCGCCCGCAGGCCGCCGACCGACCGGTGGCCTTTGAGATTGAGCAGATTGTTTTCTGCTGCCTTTCGGACAGCCAGAGCATCTGTCTCTTTGCTGTCGGAGACAAAGGTGACGTTCATGAGGGAACGGCTTTCCCGTTCGGCAGTGCCGTGGAACAGTTTGGAAGAATCCAGGAAGTCATAGAGGATTTTTGCTTTTTCTTCGTTTCTCTGCTTCACAGCTTCCAGACCGCCCATGTTCTTCAGCCATCGGAATACCTTGCCGCAGATATAAATGTTATAGACCGGCGGGGTATTGAACAGGGAGCGGCTGTCCGCATAGGTACTGTATTTCATCATCACCGGCAGCTCCGGAATATCCCGGATCAGGTCTTCCCGGACAATGGCAATGGCCAGACCGGCAGGACCGATATTTTTCTGCACGCCGCCCCAGAGGATACCGAATTGCGATACATCCAGCGGTTCGGAGAGGAAGCAGGAGGAAATGTCTGATACCAGCGGTTTTCCGCAGCTGTCGGGTATCTCCCTGAACCGGGTTCCGAAGATCGTATTGTTCATGCAGTAATATACATAATCCGCATCTTCGTGTACCGGCAGACCGGAAACATCCGGCACATAGCTGAAGTTTCTGTCGGAACTGTCCGCAATGACATGCGCAGGTCCGAATTTCAGGGCTTCCTGATAGGCCTTCTTTGACCAGTGGCCGCTCAGTATATAATCGCCGCATCCGCCCTGCAGCAGGTTCATCGGCACCATCGAGAACTGCACATGGCCGCCGCCCTGGATGAAGAGGATTTTATAATGATCCGGGATGGACAGAAGATCACGGAGATCCTGTTCCGCTGCGGTAATGATTTCATCAAACAGATCTGACCGGTGGCTGATTTCCATGACAGACATGCCGCTGCCATGATAATTCATCATTTCATCTGCGGCTTCCCGCAGGACTTCTTCCGGAAGGACCGCCGGACCGGCCGAGAAATTGTATGCTCTTTCCATTGTCGGACTCCTTTTGGAGTATTATAGCAGTCAGAATAAAAAAGAAAACACCTTGCGGTGTTTTGCATGAAAGGGAAATTTATATGTAAACCGGTATCTTTACCGGATGACTGTATTATGCTCAATGCCTGCGTATGATTCATGAACAGAATGTGAACATTTCCTGAATTACTGCCGGCCGCCGTATTTTCTGTATGTAAAGAACCATAATACCGCCTGGGCTGCCAGGGTGATCAGCCAGCTGAGCGGAAAGCACAGATACAGTGTCTGCAGATCGGGATGGGCCTGAAACCAGAAGGCGATATACAGCAGGCGGAATCCGGCGATGCCTGTCAGTGTGACGGCTGTCGGCAGAAACGAAACACCCATGCCTCTGATGGAGGAGACAAAACATTCCAGCAGACCGTTGAGAAACAGCCAGCGGGTTACATAAGCCAGACGGATCATGCCGTTCTGGATGACCTGCGGCTGCGCGGTGAACATAGAAAGGAAGAATGTGCCACCCAGATAACCGCCCCAGCCGATCAGTGCTCCGGAAATTCCGGAAAGGATCAGCGTCATAATGAGGATGCGGACAATGCGTTTATACTGCCCGGCACCGGTATTCTGTCCGGTAAATGTCAGGGCTGCCTGATTGAATCCGCCCAACGCGATATACACGTATTCTTCAATTGCATTTGCGGCACTGTTGGCAGCAACAGCGGCTGTGCCGAAGGAATTGATACTGGATTGCACCGCAACATTGGTCAGAGAATACAGAGAATTCTGCAGGGCGGAAGGCAGACCGATTTTCAGGACAGCAGCCGCGCATTCCCGGTCGATACGGATCCGGGAAGGGAAAAGCCGCAGCGGTTCACGCAGCCGGGTCAGTTTCCGCAGGATCAGAATGACACTGAGAATCTGTGAAAGCACGGAAGCCAGTGCAACACCGGCGGTATCCCAGTGAAACGCAATGACGAACAGGATATTCAGAACGACATTCAGTGCACCGGCAATCCCCAGATAGACGGTCGGATGGGCGGAATCTCCGTCTGCCCGCAGGATAGCGGCACTGAAGTCGAACAGTGCAATCGGCAGGACTGCCAGAAAATAAATGCGCAGATACAGGGCCGAGGCATCAATGATTTCAGCAGGCACAGACATCACCTGCAGCAGAAAGCGGGCACCGGCGATCCCGGCCAGGCTGACAGCGGTTCCCAGCAGTACTGCCAGGAATACGGATGTATGCACAGCCCTGCGTACACCTTCTTCATCACCTTCGCCCAGGAGTCTTGAAACATAGACATTTGTGCCCATGGCGACACCGGAAAGAGACCAGGTGAACAGTACGAGAACAGGGGCAGCGCCGCCGACCGCAGCCAGCGCCTGCTGTCCGCAGAATCTTCCGACGATCATCGTATCGGCTGTATTAAAGCAGATCTGCAGCAGATCTGCGATCATGATCGGCAGACTGAAGCGGACGATATTGGGCAGCAGTCTGCCATTAAGCATATCAACGGTTTTCATGACTATCATTGTATCAAAGAAAAAGGCGGTCTCTTACGAGATCACCCCTCCGATCAGTCCGTAGGATACAATTGTCATGATTACCGCAGCCAGGGCAATGCCGATCAGTATCGATACCGATGCTTTTTTCAGGTCCATGTCAAATACCGAAGCGACCAGACTTCCGGTCCAGGCACCGGTACCGGGCAGGGGGATGCCGACAAACAGTGTCAGTCCCCAGAAACCGTATTTATCGATCTTCGGGCGGTTCTTTTCTGCTTTGTTCAGCAGCCAGTCGGCGATTTTCGAGAGCTTATGTTCGGACATCCAGTGAATGACGCTTTTGATGCCCCAGAGAATGAACGGGATCGGAACGATATTTCCGATTACGCACCAGAACACGGCTTCCCACATCGGTACGCCGAGCATTCTCGCAAGAATCAGACCGCCTCTTTCTTCAATCAGAGGGATCATTGAAACAAAGAATATCGATAATCTGGGTGAAAGCATCACGTGGGATGCCCACCATGCAATAAAAGCTTCCATGTTAAATCTCCATCAACCGTGTTACTGTACCATGAACAGAGCAATCCTGCAATAAAACAAAAAAAGGAATGAATCATTCCTTTCGACAGTGGAGCTAAGGAGGATCGAACTCCTGACCCCCTGCTTGCAAAGCAGGTGCTCTCCCAGCTGAGCTATAACCCCATGTATATCAATTCAGTGAAGCAACAGTGGGCCTGAATGGACTTGAACCAACGACCTCACCCTTATCAGGGGTGCGCTCTAACCACCTGAGCTACAGGCCCATGTTTCACCGAATGCTTATCTATAATACCAACCACCAACCTATGTGTCAACAACATTTTTAACTTTTTTTTGAAAATTTCTGAACAGTTTTTTTACGGGCTGGCGGAACCGATTATAATGGATTCATGAGTATGCGTAAAGACATAATAAATACAATCGGTTTACTGTCCCTGATTCACAGTCTGGTCGATTTTCTGTGCATCTTTTCGCTCTTCAGAAAATACGGAAATACCGCGGAAGCCATCCTGCTATATAACTTCTGTGCCTTTGCCCTGCAGATGCCGTTCGGACTTATACTGGATATTCTGCAGAAAGACAGGAAGAACAGTGTACTGCCCGGGGTTCTGTTTACCGAAGCAGGGATACTGTTTACCGTGATCGGCTCTATGGTGTCTCCGGTGCTTTCCGGCATCGGCAATGCGCTGTTCCATTGCGGCGGCGGTGTGCTGACGATCGGCGAAGACAGGAAGAACGGCATGCAGGGCAGGGGACTCGGTGTATTTGTGGCACCGGGTGCGTTCGGCGTGGCATTCGGTCTGCTTCTCTATCAGACGGAAATGCATGCGCTGATCAGGATGCTTGTTTCTGCTGCACTGGTACTGTGCGGTATATGGACAGCTGTTTCTTTCCGGGGCAGATCCTTTGCATATACATCCCGGTCCGGGACATCAAAGGATATTATCCCCGCGATTGCGGCATGTTTTCTGGTTGTTGTTCTGCGGTCCATGGCCGGATTGGGAATTGCATTTTCCTGGAAGACCGGGACTGCCGCAGTTCTGCTGAGCACTGCCTGCACTGCCCTGGGAAAAGCTGCCGGCGGATTCTTTGCGGCCTCCTGCGGCATGAAAAAAACGATCCTCTGTTCACTGCTTCTCTCCGCTCTGTTCTATCTGGCCGGAAACCGGATGGCATCCGGACTGGCAGCGCTGCTGCTTTTCAACATGACCATGCCTTTAACGCTGTATCTGCTGGCAGATGTAATGCCGGATACACCAGGATTTGCCTTCGGCATTCTGACGTTTGCTTTATTCGTCGGCTATCTGCCGGTACAGTACGGTCTGTTCTTTCATGTACATCCTGCACCTGCCGGCGCAGTCCTGTCGCTGGTTTCTCTGTTACTGCTCGTTTTTGCGGCATGGAAGGCAGGTACATCATGAACGGATATACTGTCATTCTCATTCCGCTGTTTCTGACCGTGCTGCTGGAGTGCGCAGGCGGCTGTCTGCTCGGACTGCGGCAGGGAAAACAGCAGTTTCTGATCCTGCTGGTCAATTGTCTGACGAATCCACTGCTGGTAGTCACTTCGCAGTTTCTCATGTACAATATGGGCAGAGAAACAGGGCTGATCCTGACATATGCATTGCTGGAACCGTGCGTGATCGCGGCAGAAGGAATTCTGTACAGAAACCGCATGCCCGGCACTGATATGCCGTTTCGGCTTTCACTGATTCTGAATATGATTACAATTGCGGGAGGATTATTATGGCTGAAAATAACCAGCTGAGAACTGTTCTGTCAGTTCTGATGTGCTTTGCGTTGCTGCATGCTTCTGCGGCGCCTGTTCATGCGGATGTGGCACCGCCTTCAGTCGTGGAAACGGTATACTGGACATACCAGCCGCTGATCATCGGCGGTGCCGTTGTCATTGCGGCTGCGGTACTGCTCTGGGTATACTACAGGAAGAAAAAATGAAATATGCAGTGATTATTGTCGCTGCCGGCAGCGGCACAAGAATGAAACTCGGCTATAACAAAGTCTATGCCCGGCTGCAGGACGGAAGGACACTTCTGGAACATACCATGGATGTATTCATGCAGGATGAAGACTGTACGGAACTTGTCATCGCGACAGACGGTACGGAATACCTGCATGAAATCACCTGGCGCATGCCCGGCAGGATCGTTCTGGTACAGGGCGGAAGCACCCGCCAGGGCAGTGTTTACAACGCATTGCTGGCGGTGAAGGAAGATACGGTATTCGTCCATGACGGTGCCCGTCCCTATCTGCGTGCGGATGAACTGAACCTTCTGAAAGAAACGATGGAAACAGAGGATGCGGCGCTGCTGTGCGTGCCCTGCAAGGATACGGTCAAGCGGATTGAAAACGGCTATATTAAGGAAACATATGTCCGCGATACGCTGCGCTGTGCCCAGACACCCCAGGCATTCCGTACTGCCCTGCTTACAGAGTGCATTGAAAAAGCCATGGCAGAAGGATTTATCGGAACGGATGACTGTTCACTGGTGGAGCGCTTCAGCGATGTGCCGGTCAGAGCAGTGGAAGGTTCCTACACCAATATCAAGATCACAACACCGGAAGATCTGGCAAAGTAATGCCGGATCTTTTTTCATAAAAAAGGCAGTACCCCCGAAGGATACTGCCGTGCATTGCATTACAGGAAGGAAGCGAAGATATTGGCACCGACAACGGTGATGATACCGGCGGTGACAATGGACAGTGAGGACATGGCACCCTGGACATCGCCCATTTCCATTGCCCTCGATGTTCCGATCGCATGGGCACTGGTACCGATGGCCAGACCCTGGGCAACCGGATCAGTGATATGGAATACCTTGCATACCGTATCCGCAATGACGGCACCGAGGATGCCTGTAACGATGATCGCCGCAACGGTAATCGAGACAAAGCCGCCCAGTTCTTCCGATACGGACATGCCGATGGCAGTGGTAATCGACTTGGGCAGGAAGGTAACGAACTGACTGTGGCTGAAGCCGAACAGCATGGACATGAGCAGAATCGAACCCATGGAGATCACGCTTCCGGCAAAGATACTGACAAGGATCGCCTTGATATTCTTCTTCAGACGGTCGATTTCCAGATACAGGGGAATTGCCAGCGATACGGTTGCCGGTGTCAGCAGCCAGCTCAGGTATTTCGCACTTGCGTTGTATGTATCATAATCAATCCGGAAGATCAGAACAAACAGCACAGTCAGGATAATCGAAATAAGCAGAGGATTGCAGATACTCAGTTTTGTCTTTTCTTTGATTTTCAGACCGATCCAGTAATTGATCAGACTGATTACGGCACCCATGGTGGCGCCGGCTGCCATCATATCGTTCATGCTTTTTTCCCTCTTTCTTTCTGGATCATAAACTGTGCGATCAGTCCGGTCGATGCCATGACGATGACCGTGGAGAGCACCGTCAGGATCAGAGCGGGAAGCAGGATCGGCTTGAGATCAGCCCAGTAATTGATCAGCCCGACTGCTGCGGGTATGAACATGACCGGCATGATCTCGATCAGAAACTGCGCGGTCGTTTTTACGTTTTCCAGCTTGATGATGCCTGTCATCAGCAGCACGAACATCAGTACCAGTCCGTAAATGCTCGCGGGTACCGGCAGGGGAAGAATAAAATGAAGGATCTCACCGATGCAGGTGATAATCAGTATGAGCAGAAACTGCTTGAGATATTTCATAAAAAAGCTCCTTGTACATACACAATATTATGACGCAGAACCGGTCTTTTATGCATCAAAAATCGTACATATCGGTATAGCAGTAAACCGTATACTCTGTTAGAATGTAGCAGACATACGGAGGAAAACTAAATATGACATCTAGCAATGTGCGTCCGGAAACAATGGAAAGAATCACAACAGAGGCTCTTGCCAATGCATTTATTGAAGAACAGATCAGAGAGATCCGTGAACAGGTCGGCGATGGAAAGGTTCTGCTTGCACTGTCAGGCGGTGTCGATTCATCTGTCGTTGCAGCTCTGCTGATCAAAGCAATCGGCCGCAATCTGGTCTGCGTACATGTAAACCACGGCTTCCTGCGCAAGGGAGAACCGGAACAGGTCATTCAGGTATTCAGAAATGAAATGAACGCGAATCTGATCTATGTGGATGCGGCAGACCGCTTCCTGGAAAAGGTCGCAGGTGTTTCCGATCCGGAACAGAAGCGTCATATTATCGGCGAAGAATTCATTAAAGTATTTGATGAAGAAGCGCATAAACTGGAAGGAATCGGCTTCCTGGGACAGGGAACGATCTATCCGGACATTCTCGAAAGCGAAAAGGGCATCAAGGCCCATCACAATGTCGGCGGCCTTCCTGAAGAAATGAAGATGGAACTGGTCGAACCGGTCAAGCTTCTCTATAAGGATGAAGTCAGAGTTGTCGGCAAGGCACTCGGTCTGCCGGAAAACATGGTTGAGCGTCAGCCGTTCCCGGGTCCGGGTCTGGCAGTGCGCTGCACCGGCGCAATCACCAGAGACCGTCTGGAAGCACTGAGAGAATCCGACGCGATTCTCCGTGAAGAATTCGCAAATAACGGTCTGGCAGGAAAAGTATGGCAGTATTTCACCATCGTTCCGGATTTCAAGACAACCGGTATCAAGGACGGTGCCCGTGCCTTTGAGTGGCCATGTGTCATCCGTGCCGTCAATACAAAAGACGCTATGACTGCGACGATCGAAGAGATCCCATATGCGCTGCTGGCAAAGATCACAGACCGCATTACACACGAAGTAAAGGGTATCAACAGAGTTCTCTACGATCTGACACCGAAGCCTACCGGAACAATCGAGTGGGAATAATGCACATTTTATCTTGAAATGTGTTGAGTTATCCTGAATAGCTTTAAGCAGCAGACATTCTTCGGAGTGCCTGCTGTATTTATATTATCAGTGCTGATAACAATTTGATAACATTATATTGTGTTGCGAAATGTGCATAGGATCATGATAGACGGCTGCTCTATTATTTCTTTTATCCGCAAAGCATGAAAATCTTACTGCCAGTAGGAAAAATAAAATCCGATTGATACGACTGGTCCGTCCGATTTCCGGTTCCGATGCTGTATAATCATCTACAGAAGTACAAAGGAGGCGGGCAAATGAAGATGATGCTGGCGGAAAACATCCGCGCCTTCCGCAAGGAACGGTCGCTGACCCAGGAGCAGCTTTCCGAAGCGTTAGGGGTGACGGCTGGCGCGGTATATAAGTGGGAGGCGAAGCTGTCGATCCCGGAGCTGGATCTGATCATTCAGCTGGCTGACTTTTTCGATACCTCGGTGGACGTGCTGCTGGGCTATGAAGTTAAGGACAACCGCCTGGAAGCGACGGTAAAGCGTTTACAGGAATACCGCCGCAGAAAGGACCCGGAAGGGCTTGCGGAGGCGGAAAAGGCCCTGGCGAAGTATCCGAACTCCTTCCGGATCGTCAGCGCAAGCGCCGCGCTGTACCACGCGTTCGGCATTGAGAAAGGGGACAAGGCTTTGTTTCGCCGCGCGCTGGAACTTCTGGAGCAATCGCGTCTTTTGCTGCCGCAAAACGAGGATCCCCAGATCAGCGAGCAGACCATCTGCGGAAGAATCGCGCAGACGTATCTGGGGCTCGGAGAAACCGATAAGGCCATAGAACTTTGGAAAGCCCATAACGCGGACGGGCTGTACAGCCCTCGAATCGGTCATGTTCTGGCGCAAAGCGATCATACCGCGGAGGCGGTACCGTTTCTGTCCGAGGCCCTTGCAAAGATCCTCTCCGATCTGATCAGCACGATCATCGGCTATATGAACGTATACCTGAAATGCGGCGACCATGATTCCTGCCAGGCGATCCTGAACTGGGGGACCCGGCTCCTTTCGGGGCTCCGGAAAGCAGACAGACCGAACTACTTCGACAGGATCAGCGCCGTTTTTCTCGCGGCCTTGGCCGGGTCGCAGTTCCTGTCCGGGCAGGAAGCCGAAGCGCGGGAGACTCTGACCAAAGCCAAAGAACTTGCCGCGTTCTTTGACGCTTCTCCCAGCTATGACGAAAGCGACGTTCGCTTCGTGGGCCGCATTGAAGGCGCCAGCGCCCACGACGACATGGGGGCGACAGCCACGGACGCTGTCGATCTCGCGGTCAGCCAATTTGAAAATGAAGAGTTTGCCGCTCTCTGGAGATCCCTCGCAAAGCAGGAGGACTGTCATGAATAAAAAAGAGATCAAGGCGCTGCGCCGCCCCTTCATCAAAGAACTGTTCCGGGAAAACAAATTCAATCTTGCCATGACCGTGCTCGCGGCCCTGTGCGGCGCCGCGGCGGAGCTGGTGATCTCATGGCTCATCAAGGAGGTCGCCGACCTGATCTCCGGAGTTTGCCCCTACGGCTTCGGCACGCTCCTGATCGTCACGGGAGGAGCGTTCGCGCTGTTTGGACTGGGATGGCTCCTGGACAGGGCATTTCTCTCCGAGTTCCGCGCAAAGGCGATGAAGCAGTACCGGGAATACGTTTTTGACCAGCTTCTGGAAAAAGGCATTCAGGCCTTCTCCGGCGAGAACAGCTCGCTCTATATCTCCGCCCTTTCCAACGACGTGAACACGATCGAAACGGACTTTATCGGGCGGCTGCAGAGTACGGTACAGGTCGGCATCGCGTTTATCGGCGCGCTGGGTCTGATGCTGTGGTGCAGCCCGCTGCTGACGCTGATCGCCATCGGCTTCTCCCTGCTTCCCATCGTTGTCTCTGTTGTTTTGGGAAACAAGGCAGCGATCGCGGAAAAGAACGTTTCCGATCAAAAAGAGCGCTACACCGGCATGCTGAAGGACGCGCTTACGGGTTTCTCCGTGATCAAAAGCTTTAAGGCGGAAAAAAGCATTGCCAGGCTTCACGCGCAAAGCAACGGGTGCGTTGCGGAAGCCTCGAAAAAACGCACGAAGGTGAACGTTCTGGTAAGCTATTCCTCAGGCTTCGCAGGCGCGGTCCTGCAGTTCGGCGTGTTCTTCGTGGCCGCCGCGCTGGCGCTTTCCGGCAAGGGGATCACGGCAGGTACCGCCATCGTATTCGTTCAGCTGCTGAACTACGTACTGGGCCCCATCCAGGCGTTCCCGACGTTCTTCGCCGGCATGATGTCCGCCTGCGGTCTTATCGACAAGCTGGCGCAGGCGCTGAATAAAAACGTTTCCGATGAGGGCGAGCAGATCCCGCCGCATCTCACCGAAGGGATCTCGGTCCGGGACCTCGCGTTTGCCTACGAAGAAGGAAAGCCGGTGCTGCGTGACGTTGACATGGAACTTTGCGCCGGCGGCTGCTACGCCCTGGTGGGCGGTTCCGGCAGCGGCAAGTCGACCATCCTGAATCTGCTGATGGCATCCTCCCAAAACTACGGCGGCGAGATCCTTTACGACGGCAGGGAACTCAAAGGCATCTCCGCCGGCTCGCTCTACGATCTCGTATCCATCATTCAGCAGAACGTGTTCGTCTTTAACAGCACCATTCGCGACAACATCACCATGTTCTCCGAATTCCCGGAGGAAGAGATCGACCGCGCCGTGCGGCTTTCGGGGCTGAAAAAGCTCATCGACGAAAAGGGCGCGGACTATCTCTGCGGCGAAAACGGCTCCGGCCTCTCCGGCGGCGAGCGGCAGAGGATCTCCATCGCCCGGGCACTGCTGCGCAAGACGCCTGTGCTCTTCGTGGACGAGGCCACAGCCTCCCTGGACACCGAGACCTCATTTGAGGTGCTGGACGCAATTCTGAAGTTGGACGGCTACACCCGCGTCATCGTTACCCACGACCTGGACGAGAATATCCTGCGCCGCTGTACCGGTCTGTTCGCGCTGAAAAATGGCGAGGTTTCGGAACAGGGAACCTTCGGAGAACTGATGGAACAGAAAGGCTATTTCTATTCGCTGTTCACCGTCTCCCAGAGATAATCGTATTATCTCAAAGCATCTTGAACTTGACCTCTGTAGCAGTTCCCCTTCTCTGTTATCAACGCTGATAACAAAATGATAACAGAAGGGGTGATAGGCTGGATAATATGGATATATCAAGTAATCAAAGGAACGATAAACAGGACAAACAATATTTCCTAAACGGAATCAGTTAAGTCCTGTCGAGTGGGAATAATTCTGTATCAATCTCCACCCAATACTATCCAAAAATCTACACTCAAAAATATCCTTTTCCAAAAAGGAAAAACAGAAAAAGAGTATAAAATCTATCTTTTAACAAGGCCTTGCATACGGAGCAGGGCCTTTTTCTATTTGCCTGCGAAAGCAGGTTGAATGAGGAAGGAAGGCTCAAAAACATCCGATAAAATGGGCGTTTTCTAAAAAATGCCTGGTGGAAGGATTGGAAAAAAAAGAGGATTGATCGGCCGCGGATGCGGCAGTGCACCTTGCAGAGACATGCATTAAAAACAAAAGAACAAACATATATCGGGAGTCGAAATATGGTAAGTGAGAATAAAGGAATGTCTGATATTATTAAGGCATGAATACTGTAATCACAATGCTTCTGATGATAATACTGGGGTCATTTCAGGATGAGACCGACAGTGAGATTGCAAAGCAGCTCATTAAAAATGCACACAGGATCAGTACGCTGCCAATGGCAGAGCTGTCAGATGCGTGCCAGTGTTCACCGTCAACTTTGCATAAGTTTGCCCGCCGGCTTGGTTTTGATGATTTTACCAGACTGCGCACTCAGATGGTGACAACGATGAAAGTGCGCCGGGGCCAGCTGATCCATCGCCATGCTCTGACTTCCGAAGAAACACTGCTGAAAAGACTGAAGCTGCTGTCTGATGAGAGTTTTGACGAGACAGCATTTATCAGAATCGTCAGACAATTCAATGAACATATTCACGCAGATCAGGAACTGTATATTCTTGCGGCAGGATACCCTCAGGCAATCGCACTGAATTACATTGAAGATATGATCATTATGGGCAAAAACGTAATTGTCTGCCCGATCGGATACAGGCCGCAGTTGCCTGTCATCAGGGAGAGGGCAGCTGTTGCAATCATTACGCTGACCGGAAAACTGTTTGATTATTTCCGTGAGCCGTTGGAAAAGCTGGCCCAGGAAAATACGGATATCTTCGTGTTCAGCGCGCGTTCACCTGCCGGCCTGCTGGCTGAAAAAACCGCAGTTATTCACGTGCCTGTAACCGGCGATGATGAAAATGCAAATGTGCTGCTGGCGGAAATGCTCAGGTATATCAAATACATGTATTTTCAGGCATACGGAGTTTGAAATGTATATCATCGACCAGATTGAACAGATCTATGACCGGTCTCTGACCGGCACGCCTGATGAAGTGACCGCAGCGTATCTGCTTGCAAACCTGAGAAGCGTTCCGTCCACATCACTTTCGGAAATGTCCCGCGAGATCGGCGTTTCCAAGGGATATCTGTCAGGTTTCTTTTCCCGTATGACCAGCGAAGGAACATTCGCTTCTTTTCAGAATGCGCTCGAGCAGGAGCTTGGATACAGTATGCCGGACAGCAGCCAGCTGATTGTTTCTGCAAACCGTCTTGAAGGGCACTTCAAGAACAAATATCAGCAGAATGTCAAAGAAATCAGAGAGATGACACAGAGAATACAAAACTGTGAATCTGTTTATCTGATCGGCAAATCGGCTTATCGCGGAATGTTCACGCATTTCTTCAGGGTTTTGTGGGCGTCTTCAAAATACGGCAGGTATTTTTATGGCGATTTTCTGAATGCCCATCCTGAGGAACTTGAATATATTACTGATAAGGATCTGGTTCTGATCCTGTCTGTCAATAACAGCACAGAAGATTTCCGACTTAAAACAGCGCCGACAAACGACATTCTCGGGAAACTTCTTGAGAAAGAATGCCAGATCTGGTTTTTCGGGGCAGACAGGTCGCAGAACAGCGTTATAAATGTAATCGATCCGGGTGAGGAGTCAGGCAGTTTTGAAGAACTTATGATAACACAAAGGCTCGCATCCAGAATGACCGAGGAATATTTGAATCTCAGATTTCGAGAAGCTGTTCACAAAACGTGAACGGTTTCTTTTTTTGTGCAGGAACTGTGTGAGTTGTTTGTCTACTATGTAGGTGTAAGCAAAATAAATTGCAGAGAGAGGAAGATAATGAACGCAAAGAAAATGATGTCTGCGGCTTTGGCCGCACTCTTGCTCGCAGCAGGCTGTGCAGCACCTGCAGAAAAAGCTGATGAAAGCAGTCAAAAGCAGGAAGAGACAGAACAGAAGGAACCGGAAGTGACCGAAGAAACAGCAGTAACAGGCACAAAACTCGAAGCTCCTGAAGATGACGTTGAACTCTATAAGGCAGTCCGCGCCATGGGACCGTATCTGGCAGCTTATGAAAGTGAATCCATGGGACAGCTGCAGAACTATTTCATCATGAACTTTGATCTCAATCCGACAATTAACGATAACCTTTCACTTTTTGCTAATCCGGATGAGGAAACAAAAAAGAAAATTGAAGAACTCAGAAATCTTTATAACAATACTTACCAGATCAAGACGCATGAGGAAGCGACCTTCGACATATGGGAAGGTCATGAAAAGCTGCCAGTGCCGGGGACAGAAATCGATCCGTCGGGTACTGCTCAGGCGTGTCTGGCGGATGATCCGGGTTTCAGACCTGTGATCAATGACTGGCGTCTTGAGGATCCGTCCAAGGCAGTCGGAACACTTATTGCAGTTCCGTCGGTCCGCGCAAGTTCCGCGGAAGAACTCGACTTTGCAAGAATATTCAATGCGATGGGTTATAACGTGTTCGGCGTTGAATACAGATTCAATCAGATTGAGGAAGCAGGCGGTTTTATCATGCTGGCACTTGATACACAGCGTGCGGTCCGCTATATCAAATACCATGCAAAGGATCTCGGAATTGACGCTGACAAAATTACTGTGATCGGCGGATCCAAGGGCAATGGTGTTCATATGATGACAACATCCTTCTTCGATGTTACTCCAACCGAATATTGTGAATCCCTCGGGCTCAAGCTTGACGGTTATGAGGAAGATGAGATTGACGCGGTACCTGCCAACACTGCGGTTTCCATCTTCAGTTACGGCAATGCGGGTGTTGTTGACAGAGAGACAGGCGAGTTCACATTGGATGACAAAGGCCTTTACAGTGAAGAAAACTTTGCCAAAGGTCTGAAGCTTCCGGCAATGATGTTCCTTTCAGGCACACAGGATTTTGCCGGTCATTCACTGCCCGCCGTCACAGAACAGCTCTACGCATTCAACAGCCGTGAAGACAAGCTCTATCCGATCGACTGGGAAGTTCACATTTACAATGCTGTACCGCATGGATTCGGCACAGGAGCCGCCTTTGCGAATGTCACCAAAGGATGGGAAGAAGTCGACAAATTCATTCAGTCTGTCACAAATAAATAATCGGTATTCAAAAAAACTGCGGGCTTAAGCCTGCAGTTTTTTTCCTTTTTCAGAATTTCTCCGGACTGTTTTGGAGGCCGGATAAGGCGATTTTATTAACAATTTAAACACAGCACTATAAATGTGATATGCGAAATATTTTAGCGTTACTATTTATCAGCTAATTATATTTCGCGTTTTTATATTCACATTCTGTTTAGTTTCTTCAACAATAGAAAGAGAAAGGTACTAAAAAAGAGAAGACCACAATCCCGCCAAGGTTAAATCTGTTTGTTGGATCTGATGATTTCAGCCAGTTCAATCTGCGGATGACGGTAGCGCGCATCCGGATTTTTTTCTTTCAGAGCCGCGTAGCCGATTGCCTTCTGCGGGCAGGCATGAATACAGGACATGCAGCCGAAGCATCTTGTGTAATCGTAAACAGGGCGTCCTTCCGCAATACTGATACATCCCATCGGACAGACGCGGGTGCAGATTCCGCAGCCGATGCATTTATCAGAAACCTTGTATCTCGGCTTATTGACCGAGGCGCTGTAGTCAATCGCGTTTGCCTTGTAGCCCTCATAGAAATCAATTTCTTCTTTTGCGGCAGGCTGAATATAATGCTTTTTCTCTTCAAGATCAGCCTTGATCATTGCCAGATGCTCATCAACTTTCTTTTCAGGATCCAGTTTCTTCTGTTCCTCTATATCAAAGACAGGCAGAGCGTTATCGAGCATTTTGACAGTATTGAAATAATCAACATGTCTGCCGGCTTTATCAAAAAAATCTGCATTGCGGGCAGCACATCCGCCATGGTGCATGCCATAGGTCATGACAATATAGAAGTAATCAGTTTCAAACTGTGAATTCAGAATGAAATCCTTTACCAGTGAAGGCAGATCAAATTCAAACAGCGGGCAGACAATGCCGATCTTTTCAGCTTTGTAATTTCTGCTCTCTTTTTTCATTTCCTGAGGAATGCTGTAAAGTTCTTCATCAAAATGCTTAGCTGCATATAAACTGTTGCCGGTAGATGTAAAATAGAAAATCATTCCGTTCTCCTCCTTCTGATTTGCAGACCGGAACACCGGTCCGCCGCATAAAAAGCTCTGCTTTCTCTTTCTGCTTACATTATACAGAGTCGGCAGAGACATGTGAAATACCTATATGAAATTAACTGCTGTATATACTATTCATTCATATCTACAAATTATATATACTACGCGAATCTGCTGCCATTTTGATACTAAAAATAGCAGCAGATTTCTTTTATAAAACGTGCAAATCACTTCGGCGAAAATGCGCAAAATGCTCCGATAAAATATCACAAATCACTCCGATAGAATAAAATACAGATATAAACAGGAGAGCAGTGAGTGTATGAAATATCTTCATAGGATAATAGACAACCAGTTTGAATTACTCATGGACGCGTTTGGGGTGGTACTCATAGTCGGACCTAAAGGCTGCGGCAAAACCACAACTGCCAAACAGAAGGCAGCTACAGTAGTCGAGTTTCAGGATGAAGAGGAGAGAGAGAATTATCTTCTGCTTGCTGAAAACAGACCTTCAAGGCTGCTTGCAGGTATAAAACCTATCTTGTTTGATGAATGGCAGGATGCACCAAAAATCTGGGGAGCAATCAGAAAGGATGTGGATGACAGCGGTCTTACCGGTCAATATATTCTGACTGGTTCTTCATCATCAAATGTTGATACTCCGCATACAGGAACACTGAGAATTGCCAGACTCAAGATGTATCCAATGAGTTTATATGAAAGCGGAGAATCTAACGGAAAAGTATCTCTCATTGATTTGTTTAATGTCAAAGATATCAATGATCAGGAGTGGGAGTCGGATTTAACGGTTGAAGATCTGATCTTTGCAATATGCAGGGGCGGATGGCCACGGACGATTATCGATGAAAAATCAGCAGCAAAACTCATCGCAGCCAAAACACTGTTTAATCAGACAGCACAGATCGATATATCTAAGGTTGATAAAGTGAAAAGAAATCCTTCCTGGGCGGAATCTATTCTTCGTTCATACGCCAGAAATATCTGTCAGCTTACAGAAATGAAAAATATCTATAAAGATGCGAAAACAGAAACAAATATGGCGGAAAGCACTTTCTTTGAATATATTGAAGCTCTGCAGAAACTGTATATTATTGATGATGTCGAGGCATGGCGTCCGGCAATCAGATCAAAAACAGCAATCCGCGCTTCAAAGAAAAAGAACTTTATTGACCCTTCGTTGGCTGTTGCGGCATTGGGCGTTGGCCCTGAATACTTTGATAAAGACTATAAAACCCTGGGCTTCTTGTTTGAATCACTGGTCATTAGAGATCTTAAAATATACTCGTCCGAACATGGAGGCAGAGTTTCCTACTATCGTGACAGATATGGGTTGGAAGCAGATGCGGTACTTCATCTTGAAGATGGCAGATATGCTTTGATCGAAGTGAAACTTGGGCAAAGAGAAATAGAAGAAGGAGCTAAGCACCTTCTTGAAATAGAAAGATTGATAGGCGAATATAATAAAACCGAAAAACAGGTTCCGCTTCGTCTGCCGGATCTGAAAATTGTCATCACCGGCACCAAGTATGGCTATATCCGGCCTGATGGAGTTTACGTTGTTCCTATAGGATGCTTAAAAGACTGATCAAACAGAAATGGTAAAACATACTGAATAAGTTTCCTTCTTGAACGGCTACCACTCTCTGATACCATTTTGCTACCATATGGATCGTAAACGAGGTAGGCGAGAGTGAAAACTGTAGACAGAAACACATGAAATATACTGAAACGTAAATTGTTTGCTTTACGTGCAGGAGCTCATTACCGAGTGGGAATAAGTCGCTTGGAAAAATGTAATAAGCACAATAAAACACGCTTGGAAAAGTGTGTTGATTTCCCCGGATACCGGTTTGGCATCAGAATGGTAATATGAAAACAGGAAAGACAGAGAATGCAGACAGCGGAAATAGCATGGAAGAAATAAACGGTCTGATTCATTCGGATTCACTAAGGCAACAAGAAATACAGGTACAGCAGAGATTCTCATCCGAAGGAGGCATATGCAACTGTTCAGAACACATGATAAAGAAAAAAAGGACATCAGCGGGCTCAATCAGGTTCCCCGGTGTGCACCGGTCAAGCCGGGATACAGACAGGATCTGGGCAAAAGCAGAGTTATTGAGTTTGCATATCTGCCGGATGACGGAAAGGCTGTTCTGCTAGGCAGTATGGACGGTTCCTATCCGTATTGGGTCTCAGAGACAGATATCAGCGACATCGAGACGAACACAGCCATCGCTGAAAGCATCCTGCATGAAGACTTCTCCTCTTTTACCGGAACGGGCGGGGAAATATACCGGAAACTGAAGGACTGCTACAGGCGCAGAATCGTGGTTTCAGGCAATGATGTACATACACCGTTCGGTCACGGATATGCAAAAGAACAGCCGGAATACTGGAGCAGGTTTATCGCTGAAGACATTAACTCTTACTATAAGCGTCTCAGAAAACTCTGTGCGGAAAGAGAACTGGATGGACGGTATCTTGCATTTCTGCAGACGTATCTGGAAAAACTGGAAACTGAAACAGATTCCGATCCGGTAAAAGACTACGAAAACAAGAAGATCCTGATGGATCTGATCAGCTCTGAAGATTATCTTCTGCTCTCTGATAACAGAGATATCCGGGATACCTATATCCGGATCAGGTCTGTAATCAGTCATCTGTATAACACCTATATGACGATCGTAAGATAAGAGAAAACGGATGATTATGCAGCCGCAGAATACAAAGGCAGCCGGCCTTTGAAGAGAAAAGAAAATGCATAAACGGAAAAGCATAACTGCAGGTTTTACTGCTGCTGTGACAGCAATATTGCTGATGGCCTGTTCCCCAGGCAAAGATGAAACAGTATTCAGCAGAATAATAGAAAGCCCGGCCGCAAGGATGGAACTGCCGGATGGATCAGGTACTTACGTTGCCAGTGAGATTGCATTGCTGCGTTCTTTTGCTGATCTGGAAATACAGCCATCTCCTCTGGAACCGGCTGATAATGAAGGCGACTGGCTGTATCGTATTATCTTCAATCCGTCTGAGAAAGTGACAGGTGCTGAGGAAATCGTCGTTTCTTTTCACAAAGACTACATACAGATCAATACAGAATATTATCTGCCTGCAGACGGTGTCTCCTATGAGAGTATCCTTGAATGGGCGGAAGGAATATCCGAATACTTTCTGAAGTGAACTCCCATACCGCTGCAGTCAATATACCGGATGGGAAGATTCTGCATTTCTATAATGAGGACAGCCGTTGTACATGATCTGCAGGATCGAAAGGAGATATAATCAAGAAGTGTCCTTATTGACTGCTGATCTTCTGCACACAGCAGACTCATGAAACAATCTGAAACATCGAAGCCCTGCGGCTGCAGAAATACAGCATCCGCAGGACTTTTCTGTATTCTGATCCATGAAGTGTCAGACCTGTGCCCTGTGTTCCTGCAGCGCTTTTGCATGCATACTGCAGTACAGAAAGGCGGATGATATATTCCGAATGCAGACAGAATGGTAATATGAAAGAGGCAGGTGCATATGAAAAAGACATTATATGAAAGAAGAAAAGGCAAAGAATTCAAAGCAAGCGGCAGCTGGAAAGTAAGCAGGAAAGAAGATATCGCCATCAAAATCCTGGGAACGGTTTTTGCAGTCCATGTCATTCTGGCTTTGGTATTATCGTTTCTTAAAACAAAAGCAGGTGTTTTCTTCTTTGCGATGACCTTTGTATGGATGTTCACAATGATGGGATATATGTTCTTCCTGGTTTACAGGAAACATAAGGAAGAACCGATGGAAACCCATTATTATGACGTCGATTATACATACAACGGGTTCACAGGTGAAACAGCAGACAGGACGAAAGAAATCAGCGCTGACGAATTCCACGGCAAAAAAGAGGAATGAAAAACAGTACGTGCGCTGATGATATATTCGCAGGATCATGACAGAACTGTCTTACCGTACATCAGGTTTGAGGAATAGGGATTATGAGCAATATAATCGGTTTCAGTAAAGCTGCTTTTGGAAATGAAAGAATTTCCATGTCAAATCAGGGAACTGACTGTTTCCTGGAATTGCTGGAGATGGCTGCGTCTGAAAATGATATGACTGACAGCCAGAGGAAACTCATCGGTTTTCTGAAAGAACGCAGACAGGAAAATCTGGCAGCACCCGGAACAGCTTCCTTTGATATAGATGAAATGCCCTGGAATAAAGATACACTGTCTGAAGATGTCAAGTTCATGATGAAGATCATTCAAAAAGCAGAAACAGTGGAAACTGCTGAAAAGCTTGACTATCGTCCGAACCTCAGGATCATCTCTCCATGGCTGGATCAGTTTTCATTGATGATCTGGAAACTGGATCAGAATTATCTCTACGGGGCAGAGGAAAAGGAACTTGTTGAGCAGGGCATTGAAGCAATCCGGACGGTTCTGCGCGGAAAAGACAGCAATGCAAAACGGAGGCTTCTCTTTTATCTTGATCAGGTTCTCGATCCGTATTATCAGAATGATCTGACCCAACTGCATGAACCGCTGAAGGCCTTGCTTCAGGAGGTAATGATTTCCGACAGCGAAGCGGATGTTATGGAGGAAGCACGTCATCTTCTGGATGCGTATATGGAGACAGAGTAGACTGTCAAACCTTCGTTCGGGAAGCAGTGCAGCAGATTCTTTCAGCAGCTGACCTGATCGTTATAGAAAAAGCGGCGGAATGATCAATCCGGGATGCAATCAATAACATTGCCGGAGAAAGAACGATCATCGCCATTGCGCACCGGCTCAGTCCGATCTGCAGCGCAGATCAGATCCTGGTGATCGAAGACGGACAGATCGCCGAACGCAGCACCCATGAAGAACTGCTGAAGCATAACGGCCTGTACGCACATATGGATGAAATACAGAAAGAAAACGAATGAACGTTTTCTTTTTGATTATCGGCATATACAATAATAACCATGTATGAATTCGTGATAAAACCATGCGGCGACGCAGCGCTGCTCATCCAGTTTGAACAGAAGATCGAACCGCGGATCCTTGCCGAAGTGACGGAAATCAGCCGCCGGATCGATGAAGCGCATATTCCCGGCGTTCTCGACAGGATTCCTGCCTATGCAACGCTGATGATCATTTATGATCCTGACAGGATTTCTTTTGAACGCCTCCAAAAAAGGATCAGGGACCTGCAGGAACTTCCCGTACAGACAGAATCCGCTGCCGGCCGGGAAGTGCATATCCCGGTTCTCTACGGAAGTCCGTATCCGGAGGATCTGAAGCACGTAGCCATGCATGCCGGACTCAGCGAAGAAGAAGTGATCGGCATCCATACCGCCGGAGCCTATCCGGTCTATATGATCGGCTTTCTGCCGGGATTTCCGTATCTGGGCAATCTCGACAGCCGTATCCATACTCCGCGCAGGACCCGGCCGCGCACTGCCATCCGGGCAGGTTCCGTCGGCATCGGCGGCAAGCAGACAGGCATCTATCCGCTGACATCGCCGGGCGGCTGGCATATCATCGGCCTGACTCCGGTCCGTCTGTATGATCCTTCCCGGTCCGAACCGGTATTGCTGAGAAGCGGCGACACCGTTCATTTCCATGCCGTCAGCCAGGCTGAATTCGAAAGCATTGAGAAAAGCGGAGGCGCATTATGCATATAACGATACGGGAAAGCGGTGCGCTGACAACAGTGCAGGACGCAGGCAGATACGGCTATCAGGGACAGGGCATTCCGCTCAGCGGCGCCATGTCGCCTCTGGCAATGAAAATGGCGAATATCCTGGTCGGAAATCCGGTGAACCATCCGGTCATTGAATGCATCGGAACCGGACCCGAAATCGAATTCTCCGGTGCGGTATGCTTTGCGGTATGCGGCGGCAGCTTCAGGGTCTTTCTCAATGAACAGCCGATCGAAACAAACCGTACATACCGGGCGAAAGCAGCCGATCTTCTGAAGATCGCAAATGCGCCGAGAGGACGTTCCTGTGTCATTGCGTTTTCTGCGGATTTTGTTCTGCCGGCAGTCTATGGCAGCTGGGCAACGGATATCAAAAGCGGACTGGGGCCCAACCGCGGCGGGAAACTGCAGGCCGGTACGGTGATTGAACTGACGGAAGTCCGCAGTACGCTTCCGAATATGGACAGACGGTTCTTTCCGCCGGGAACACCGGATCCAGGCTTTACGGTTCTGCGCGTCATAGAAGGACCGAATGCGGAAAGCTTCAGTGAAAAAGGACGCAGAACATTCTATGAAAATGCATTCACGGTTTCTCTGCAGTCGGACAAGATGGGATTCCGTCTGGAAGGACCTGCAATCGAGACCGTACAGGGAAATGACATCATTTCCTCCGGATTGTGCGACGGAGCGATCCAGGTAACCCCGGATGCACCGATCATGATGATGAAAAACCATGCGACGACGGGCGGATATGCAGTGATTGCGGCAGTCATCAGCGCGGACTTTTCCAAGGCTTCGCAGCTGATGCCGGGTGACAGGATCCGCTTCCGGAAAGTATCTCTGGAAGAAGCACAGGAAGCACTGCGGAAACAGAATGCATACCTGCTTGCTGCAGAAAGAGAATTCAGCCGGAAAGGCATTCTCGGAATCTTCAGGAAATAAAGGAGGACCTTCCTATGAAAATCGATCTCAACAGCGATCTGGGCGAGAGCTTCGGCCGCTACACACTGGGCAATGACGGACAGGTCGTTCCGCTTGTCACATCCATCAACGCCGCCTGCGGATTCCATGCCGGTGATCCGCTCGTCATGAAAAAGACCGTCCGTCTGGCAAAGGACGCCGGTGTATCCATCGGTGCCCATCCCGGCTTTGACGATCTGCAGGGATTCGGCCGCAGAAACATGGTTTTATCGGCAGAGGAACTGCAGGCATGCGTTCTGTATCAGATCGGTGCCCTCGATGCATTTGTGCGGGCAGAAGGACTTCGGCTTGCCCATGTCAAGCCGCATGGCGCCATGTACAACATGGCCGCAAAGGACCGGACAATTGCAGAAGCCATCTGCCAGGCGGTGCAGGCCTATGATCCGGGTCTGATCATCCTGGCCCAGGAAAGCGGAGAACTGTACAGAACGGCTGTCAGAATGCATATGAAAGCTGCCGCGGAAGTCTTTGCGGACAGAGCCTATGAAGAAGACGGAACCCTGGTCGCAAGAACAAAGCCCGGAGCGATGATCAAAGATCCGAAAGAAGCACTGAACAGGGCCATCCGGATGATCTTGGAAGGGAAAGTGACTGCCATTACCGGCAGAGAGATTTCCGTCAGGGCGGATTCTGTCTGTGTACACGGGGACTCAGAAAGCGCTCTGGCATTTATCCAGGCAATCAGGCATGCCTGCAATGAAGAAGGAATCATTCTTTCACCTCTGAAAGAAATCATATGAACGGAAGAATATATGCGTAAAGATGCATGTATTCTTTGTCATTTGAGTTCGGGTGTAGTATGATTTTCCTGTAATCAGATGACAGAAACATAATTCATCATTGGAGGAAGAAAGAAAAATGAAAAAGATTACGTATGAAATTACCAGTCCTCTCGGTATGCATGCCCGTCCGGCGGCTTTTGTCGCACAGGCCTGCGTAGCACTGCCTTCCCAGATCGTTATCAAATGCGGTGACAAAACTGCCAACGGCACAAACGTTCTGCAGATCCTTGCCCTTGATGCACAGCAGGGTTCTGTTCTTGAAATCAGCGCTGAAGGCGGCGACGAAGACGGCGCACTGGCAATCATCAAAGAAGAACTCGATCACAGACTCAAGAAATACGATGAAGTATCCGTCCTGAAAATTGCATTCTTCGGTGCGAAGGACTATGACAGAATTTTCTTCAGCGAACTGGCAAGAGATATCGGTGAAGGAACATATAACTGCGATATCAAGTATTTCAATACAAGACTGACACCTGAAACAGCAGGTCTTGCAAAAGGATTTGATGCAGTATGTATTTTCGTCAATGATGAATGCCCGAGAAGTGCTGTTGAAAAACTGCATGACTGCGGCGTCAGACTGATTCTGCTGCGCTGCGCAGGATTCAACAATGTCGACCTGCAGGCTGCCCGTGAATGCGGCATCCGTGTTGCAAGAGTTCCGGCATACTCTCCGTATGCAGTCGCTGAACATGCAATGACACTGGTCATGACCTGCAACCGCCGTATGCACAAAGCGGTCAATAAGGTCAAGGACAACAACTTCGCGCTGAGCGGACTGCTCGGTGTCGACCTGCACAATAAGGTCGCAGGTATCATCGGTACCGGCAGAATCGGCCAGTGCATGGCGAATATCTGCAAGGGCTTCGGCATGACGGTCATCGGCTGGGATGCATATCCGAACCAGAAACTGGTTGATGAAGGACTCCTGACATATGTTGAGAAAGATGAACTGTATGCAAGATCCGATCTGATTTCTCTGCATGCACCGCTGATCATGGGTCCCGGCGGAACATATCATATGATCGATGCGGATGCCATCGCAAAGATGAAAGATACAGCCATGCTGGTCAATACAGCCCGCGGCGGACTGATCGATACAGAAGCGCTGATCGATGCACTGAAGCAGGGTAAGTTCCACGCAGTAGGTCTTGACGTATATGAAGGCGAAGACGCAAACGTCTATACAGACCACTCCGATGACTATCTGGTCAATGATATTACAGCCAGACTGCTGATGTTCCCGAACGTCGTTCTGACATCGCATCAGGCATTCTTCACCAGAGAAGCTCTGCAGGCAATTGCGGCTACGACACTTGAAAATGCGCGCAACTTCAACGAAGGCGTTGATCTTGGCATAGCCGAGTGCAAATAAAAACCGGTTGACATGAGGCTTTCGGGACAGCCCGGAAGCCTTTTCTGAAAGGAGCCGAGAATATGGCAAAACTGACATGCAATTTCTATTCCTATGTCCTCAACCGGGCGGTTGACATCACCGCGGTCCTGCCGTCAGTCACCTGTCCCGAATCATTGGGAATGGCCGGCATTGTGCCTTCCCATGCACTGCCGGCAAAGTTTCCGGTTCTGTATCTTCTGCATGGCTTCGGCAATAACCACGCCCAGTGGACAGGCTATACCAATGTGGAAATGTATGCGGAAGAACAGCGCATCGCCATTATCAATCTCTCAGCCGAAAACAAGGCATATGCCAAAGTCGGCGGAGATGATTTCATGCGCTTTATCGACGAGGAACTGCCTGCCTTTGTGAAAAACTATTTTCCGGTATCCGACCGGCCGGAAGATACCTATATCGCCGGGCTTTCGATGGGCGGCTTCGGTACTTACCTGCATGCCTTCACCCATCCTGAAAACTATAAGGCAGCCGGCACATTCTCAGCCGCTGTTTCGCTGAATCCGCAGACATTTGCGGAAAATCCCATGGGTTCCCTGGAAAAGCCGGCACCGGAATATGACCTGTATGCCCTGGCGGAAAAGGTCAGAGCCGAAGGAAAGGCATTCCCGAAAATATACGCTGCCTGCGGTACGGCAGACTTCCTCTATGAAGCGGATAAGAAATTTGCCGCAAAGCTGCAGGAACTCGGTGCGGATGTGACCTGGGATGAAATCGAAGGCAGAGGCCATGAATGGAGATTCTGGGATGCCGAGATCGAGAAATTCCTGGAATGGCTGCCGCGTACAGATGTCTACGCAGAGATGGGAAAACGCTCAGTCTGATGCAGGATTTCATATTCAAACAGCTGTATGATGAAACATTCAGCGTCATCGGGTATATCGGTGATGATGCGGAAGCCGTCATACCGCCGGTGCACTGGGGTCACCCGGTTACCCTGATCGGCGATGATGTGTTCCGCCGTCATACCGAGATCACATCTGTCCGGATCCCGGATACGGTCCGGGATATCGGCGGCTTCGTCTTTGACGGGTGCACGGGTCTGCGGCATATCGAACTGCCGGCAGGGCTGGAAAATCTCTGGCAGTATGCCTTTGTCAGAAGCAGTATTGAAGAAATCATCCTGCCGCATGGTGTCCGTCAGATCATTCCGTATACATTCAAGGACTGCCGGAACCTGCATACATTCGTATGCAATGAAGGACTGAAAAAAATCTGCGCACATGCCTTTGAAGGCTGCACGCAGCTGCGGGACTTTCACTGCGGAAATGATACGGAAATCAGTCCGCAGGCATTTGAATAGTTTTACCGGACATTGCCGAGGTATACGTGTTTCAGGTATTCCGAGGCAATGTTTTTCAGTTTCTTCAGAGTTTCGGTTTCCGTCGGTGGCAGAGTATATCTGTAGCGGGGAAAATAGCGGCTGATATGCAGATACATCTCAGGATCCAGATCCGCCAGCCAGGCTGCCTGTTCCCGCATGAATGCTTCGGTATCATTGCGTCCGGGAATGATCAGCGTCGTCACTTCCACATGGGTCCTCGGTACGCAGTATTCAATTGCTCTGCGGACCGTTTCATAGTCGCCATGCAGTTCACGGTAGAAATCTTCACCGCCTTTGAGGTCGATATTCATGGCATCGGTATACGGCATCAGCTTCTCCAGAACCGGGATTTCAAAACAGCCATTGGTGACCAGTACGGTCTTCAGATCATGTTTTCTGAGCAGAACAGCGGTATCGATGATGTATTCATAGCTGATGCAGGGCTCGTTGTAGGTAAAGGCAACGCCGATGCTTTCCGGGTGCTGCAGGCAGATATCAAGCAGACGCTGCGGGGATACATCAGCGGTCGGTACGCTGTTTTCATTCTGCATCGAGATTTCATGGTTCTGACAGAACGGACAGGCAAGATTGCATCCGAAGCTGCCGGCGGAAAGAATACAGGAACCCGGAAAGAATCCGTACAGCGGCTTCTTTTCAACCGGATCGATTGCCAGGGATGTCAGTTTTCCGTAATTGATGCATGTATTCTCTGCGCCGATATTTCTTCTGGCCCGGCACCGTCCGGTCTGTCCTTCTTTGAGCAGACAGCGGTGGGGACAGATCTCACAGCGTATTTCAGACATGGCGCACCGCCTCAAACCGCTCGATGACAAGGTCTTCTTCATCCGGGTCGAAGCCGCCTTTGGAACAGGCAATGGCAATCTGCTGTTCTACGGTATCGACGCCTTCAAGATCCGGCAGAAGCAGTCCCCGGCGGTTCTTCGATGTACAGATGATGCCATAGCGGTGCACATCCAGCTGCGAGCGGTCATGGATGACTTCCGGCTCTCCCATGACATCGACACTGATCTCCAGAAACGGCAGTTCATCTTCGGTGATTGCGGAAAAGCGGGGATCGCGCAGACAGGCGCTGCGGGCGTTGTTTACGATTTCCTCTGCCAGGGTATCATGGACAGGGAAGATCGTTCCGATGCATCCGCGCAGATCGCCGTCTTCGTGGACCGATACAAAGCATCCGGCCGGTTTCTGCAGAGATGCAGGCAGTGCAGAAGGTACGGGCATCGTTTTTCCGGTACGGACGCTGTATGCGGCTGCCTGCACAGCCAGCTGCACCAGCGGATCGGATGAATGCACAGCTCTGTGCTGATCGAGGAAATGTCTTTCATTATCGGCAGAACCGATATCGAAAGTGACAATGCCGTAGCCGACACCGAAGGTCGCTTCATGGCTCAATACATGCGGTGTGACAGACAGACCGTCAAGAATACCGGCCAGAATGACGAATGCCCGGTGTCCGCATTCCATGGATGCATGCAGGAAGGAAGCGGGGTAATCAAAGAGTTCGTTGAAAGCGGCCGTTCCCATCGTCTTCATGATGGCCTCATCATAGGCAGGGCCTTCTGCTTTATAGCCGTAGGGACCGTCTTCTTTCTGGCAGTGGGCAAGATCGCCGCTGGCGATGACCGCGATATGGCGGCCCAGCGTTTCTGCGGTTTTCTGAATGTACATGCCCAGGCGGTAATGCATGGAAAGCGGCAGACCGCTGAGTCCGATCCGGACGATCCGGCAGTCCGGCAGATACGGTGTCAGGAAATACAGCGGAACCATCGTGCCGTGATCCAGTAAAGGATCGCGGTCGTACTGCGTACCGCCCGGGAATCCTTCTTCTTCCAGCATCTGCGTCAGACAGGAAACAAACTCCGTATCATATTCTTTCCGGAAGGCGACCCTGCCGGCATGAAACCGGGCCATATCGCCATAGGCATCCTTTCCGCCGGAAATATTGAAATAATCTCTGTACATCAGCGCATGCGGAGAAAGGATGATGACGGTATCGGGATGATCATCCGCAATGAATGAACAGGCTTCTCCGTATGCGTCCAGCGTCTGCTGAATTTTCTTTTCTTCGCCGCGTCCGACTTCTGCCAGGGCAATCGGCGGGTGGGGTACCATAATTGCTTTTCTGATCATGCGCAGCCTCCATTATCTGATTTTATTATAGTACATGAAACAATATGCCATCATTGTTCAATTCCCGGTTGCATTGTCTTCCATAACAATACAGAATTGAAAATGGAATGAACCGCGGAGGTATTGTATGGAAGATTATCTGAAAGCCAAAAAAGCAGGGGACAGAACCCTGCGGAAAGCTGTCATACACGGTGAATATCCCTATGTCCGCTCTCTGGATGAAATGATCAGTGAAAATGACCTTGCCGGCAGTGTCTATGTCGGAACGCTTGATATACCGCTTGCGCAGATCGCCGGCACAAAAACCGCTGCCCGGCAGAATGCTTTTGCGTCCGATTTCATGCCCATTGCCGGACCCGATACCGAATTCGCCATGAAATGGACATCTCTGCTCAAAAGCCAGATGGAAGAAGGACTGCGCGATCCGGTACAGGTCTATGAATACAGACATCTGTTCTATGTACAGGAAGGAAACAAGCGCGTATCGGTCATGAAGTATCTCGATGCGATCATGATCCGGGCGAGCGTAACGCGGCTGCTGCCGAAGGAAAAAGATGAAGCATATGAAGAATTTCTGCACTTCTTCAAGGTTTCCGGCATGTATGACATTTCCTTTTCCAAAGCCGGCAGCTACAGAAAGCTCTGCCGCATGCTGAACCTTTCCATGGATCAGCCATGGGATGAGATGGATATGCGCAGACTGCGCGGCATTTTCCATAATTTCAAAACAGTCTATGAAAAAAGATATGCTGATCCTGCATATATCAGTCCGTCCGATGCCTTCCTGAAGTATCTTGCGGCATACAGCAGCGACAGCCTGCGGCTGTCCGCCGAGAAGATCATGCCGCGTCTGACCGCCATGGCAGATGAATTTGCCGTATCCCTGCAGGAAAGCCCTGCCGAGATTATCGACCGTCCTTCCGAGACGAAGGAACCGGTCATTGATATCAGAAAAATCGTTCCGCTGATTCCGGAAAAGCCGCTGCGCATCGCCTTTATCTATGATGCTGATCCGCAGTCATCCATGGCTGTATTCGAACATGAACTCGGCCGGATCATGATTGACAGCAGATTCAGAAACAAGGTCGCTACATACGTCTATGAAAACTGCAGTGAACCGTCTTCGCTGCGCTTGGCTCTGCAGGACGCTTCCGAAAAAGCGGATGCCGTAATCACGGTTTCCCCGTCCCATTATGCCGAAACATACCGGCAGGCAGTGCGTATGCCGGGCTGCCGCTTTCTCAACTGTTCCATGCACAGATCGGACGCATCGGTCCGCACCTATGCCGTCAGAACCTATGAGGCATCGTTCCTGATGGGTGCCCTGGCAGCGGTATTCGGCGAGAACCATCAGCTTGCCTATATTGCCGGATATCCTGAATTCGGGACGGTTGCGGAGATCAATGCATTTGCGATCGGTGCCTCTCTGATCGATCCGGAAGCCCGGGTCTATCTGGGATGGAAGGATACGCTGGACCAGGACTGGCAGGACCAGATGCGCCGTCTCAACATCCGGGTATTCGCAAGTACGGATATGAAGGAATTCAAAGAGAACGCGACCGAAGCAGGGCTCTTCAAGCTGACCGCAGAGGGACCGGTCAACCTGGCAGTCCCGGTGATCAACTGGGCGAATTACTATGAAAAACTGATCCAGAGCATGATCAGCGGAACGTACGGCGGAAAGAAAGACAAGGCGGTCAGCTACTGGTGGGGAATGAGCTCGCAGGTGCTGGATGTCAATGTCTCCGGCAGTCTGCCGTATTCCTCGAGAAAACTGATCAGTCTGCTGAAAGAAGCGCTGAAAGCCGGAAAACTCAATCCCTTTGACGGTGAACTGCACAGCACGGAAAAAATGATCAAGGGTCCCTATGATCCGGTTCTCTCCAATGAAGAAATCATGACGATGAACTGGCTGAATGACAATATCATCGGCATCATTCCCGGCTATGCCCAGCTCACGGATTCAGGCAAGAAAAAAGCGGAAGAAAGCGGTGCGGCCGTATGAAACTCATGATCGTTGCCGACTGTGAAGAACCCGGACTCTGGGAATACTACACGCCGGCAAAGACCGAAGGCGTGGATCTGATCCTTTCCTGCGGCGATCTGGATCCGGATTACCTGGAATTTCTGACAACCATGGTAAACCGGCCACTGGTGTATGTGAGGGGCAACCATGACGGTGTCTATGACAGGAAAGAACCGCTGGGCTGCGATGATATTGACGATAAGATATACAACTGGCACGGTCTGCGCATTCTCGGACTGGGCGGATCCTACCGCTACCGGCCCGGTCCGGATATGTATACGGAAGCAGAGATGGAAAAACGGATCCGGAAACTGCGGGGACTGCTGGCATTTACCGGCGGGTTTGATATTCTTCTGACCCATGCGCCGGCAGAGGGGTATGGCGATCTGGATGATCTTGCCCATGCCGGTTTCAGCTGTTTCAATGATCTGCTGGAGAAATACAAGCCTGCATATATGTTCCATGGCCATGTGCACAGAGAATACGGTTCCTTCCAGCGCGAACATACGCATGCATGCGGTACGAAGATCATCAACGGATACGGTCATGTGATCCTGGATCTGCCGGATGACGCATATCCTCCGGAAGGACAGACCGGCAGTTTCTTCTATGACTGGTATATTCTGAATAAACGAAAATAAAAGAACTTCATGCAGAGTTCTTTTATTTTGTGATATGTCTGTTTCTGCTATCGGCTGTTCTGCAGCAGTTCTTTTCTGCGGACATTCTGCACCGCTGCGGATACGAGCGTCAGGATGACCGTCAGGAATCCGTATTTCATGGACGGCGAGATGCCTTCCGTGATGAAGTAGCCGATGCATGTGCCTTCATCCCTGAGCGGATAGATGATATACATCGATGCGTTCATGCGTATGTTCTGCGGCAGAAGTTCCCTTGTGTCAAATTCCCCATAGATATGATCCGGCGCAAGCTGCGGACATCCGTTTGCGCATCCTGCCAGACTGCTGCGGCTGCCGTAGCCGACGGGTGCGGTTCCGCTTTGATCTGAAAGAAAGTCATTGTTCAGAACCAGGTAGACTGCCGGAAGCTTCAGCTGCGGGAAATATTCTTCGCATACCGACAGGATCTCAGGCAGGGTATCTGCTTTGAGCACTGCCGGCTGAAACCGGATCAGCGTTTCATAGAACTGCCGCATTGCCTTATCGATGGAGTAGTAGACGGAGCGGATCGACTCGATCGTTTCGGTCGTATTCTGCATCCCTGCGGATTCGGAGAAGACATAGCGGACCGGACTGTAGACAGCGGCAGGCACATCTTTTCCATCCATCAGATCGCACAGTGTTTTCATGGCATTATAGCCGATCGTCAGATAATCGCGGTCAACCGTTGTGATCCGGGGCTGCGAGCGCAGGCTGTGCTCACGGTTGTCAAATCCGGTAATGCGTACATCCTCAGGAATATGAATGCCGGCATTCTGCAGGGTTTCCTGCACACCGGCCGCAAGATCATCGTTGCAGCAGAAGATCATATCCGGGATATTGCTGCGGTCCCTGAGCATTTCCCGGGCGGTGCGGACGCCTTCTTCGATCTGCCAGCTTGCCTGATAGAAGTCCGGCTTCTCAAAGCCCGCTTCCTTACAGGCATCGAAGAATCCCTTTGAACGCTGCTGTGCTTCGATCGAGGTTTCCAGACCGTTGACAAAAGCAGGTCTGCGGCACCGGCTTTCTTTCAGAACCCTCCGGACCAGTCCGTACATTGCTTCATAGTTATCTGTGCCGGCATAGACGGTATCTTCCAGTTCATAGTTGACGGAAACGACCGGCTTGCCGAACTTCCGCAGGCGCTGTACGGTTTCCTGCCGCATTGCCGGCGGCCAGGCCCGGTTGCCCTGGATGATAAATCCGTCATAGTCCTCCGGATTGCAGAGCCGGAAGATCTCAAATGCACCGGTTTCCGGGCTGGATTTCCCGTCTTCGCCGAACGCACTGAAGATAAACAGCTGCGTATCCGCATGTTCACGCGCCGATATTCCGGCGCCTCTGTATAAATCTGTTATGATATTGTAGTTCCAGTCATACGATAGAAAAGCTGCTCTTCTCATGTTAATCCCCTCAAAGAGATTATACATCTTTCCGCATATGAACAGGGAATACATTCAGAAGAAGTACAGGGAGGCATGCAAATGGAAATCAGACAATACCGTCCGGAGGATCATGACGCACTGACAGCCATCTGTCTTGCGACAGCCTCAGAGAAAGCCCGCACAGACCCGCGCCACGGCAGGTTTACGCTTCTGTTCTACTGCGAACCGTACCTTGCCCATGAACATGCGCTGGTCCTGATTGAAGACGGTCAGCCGCAGGGATACATCCTTTTTGCGGAAAACTATGAAACATACCGGAAGAACATGCGTCCGTATATGGAAGAAATCCGGAAACTGGGCGGCTATGAAGAAAGATGTGCAGGGGAAATGGATTTCTGTGAAAGATATGCAGAGACATATCCGGCTCATATGCATATCGATATTCTTGAAGCACATACTTCCCGGGGATACGGAACCGCACTGGTTTCAGAAGCGCTGAAGATCATGAAAGCAGACGGGGTGAAAGGCGTTATGCTGGGAGTGGCAAAAAAGAATGAAAGAGCCTTCCGCTTCTACAGAAAACTCGGCTTTGAGATTCTCGAAGAAGATGAAGGCGGATGCGGCATGGGATTGAAACTGCAGGAGGAAGACAGAACGATGAATGCACAGACAGAAAGAATCATGCATATGGAGGCGTGCCTGGACAGATGCACTGCCGCATATGAAAAGATGAAGGCAGCCCTGGATGAACTGGAATCAGTTTCCGGCGATCTGGAAAAACTGCGCCGGTATTACGAAAGCGGACAGTGGCGGCAGGATTATGAAGATGATGAAAAGGGACTTCTGCCGGACGGCCTCAAAAGAGGCGTGCTTTCCCAGGATGCGGTATACGATCTGCTGGATGATATGAAGCAGACCGCTGACCGCATGAAAGAATGGCCGCAGCTGTAAACAATATCTGATGGGATGCACCGGAAATGACCGGTGCATCTTTTATTTAAGGACCGGGATGAAGAAAAGGGACCTGTGCGGTCCCGTTCAGTTCTGTTCGTTTTTCAGACTGCTGAATACAGTCCGGTATAATTCTTTTTCATCCTTCAGGATCGTTTCGACTGCCTGCTGCACGGCCGGATCATGCAGCCATGAAAGGACTCTGCTGGAAAACCGTCCCCGTTTCTCCTGAAAGATCATTTCTACGGGTGAATCCGCCGTATCCCGTTTCTCCGTGAGATAGGATGCGACAGCCGCAATATCCGTCATCTGGCGGTAAACGGATTCATTGCGCACATAATCATCCGGATATCCGCCGCCGCTGTACCAGCTGTGATGGCCCAGGGCAATATCCGCAAAAGCCTTGGTGGAAGGATGTCTGCGCAGATCATCATAGCCCGATGCCGCATGAAGCTGATACAGTTCATATTCCGGTTCCAGCAGATTGCGCGACTGCTGTATTCTGCGGATATTCATTTTGATCAGTCCGAAATTGCAGTACAGTCCGCACAGCCGGGCATATTCAAGCAGGGATTCCTTATCTGCGGAATGGAATACCGGCAGGTCCCGGAAGAATTCCGGCGTATCATCATAGATCGCACTGCACAGCGTTTCCATGATTTTTCCGGTCATGAGCGCATCGACGTAAAGAAGACCTGACATCTTGCGCATCAGTTTTTCGGTGACGGACCGGTATGTTTCAACCCCGGCGGTTTCATAATAGTCGGTGATGACCAGTGTGATGTTGTAGTAATAAAAATCACCGAAATCTTCCTGCGGAAAGGTCATCAGCGTTTTCATCATTTTCGCATAGGCGCGGCTGAGGATCTGGATATGTCTCTGTCTGCCGGCAAGGGAAGGGTTGTCACGGATCAGCCGGCCATAGTAGATGGGCAGCTGCACATTGGCGTAAAGTCCGGAATAATCATACTGATCATAGGATGCGTCAAAAATCAGTTTTTCCATCCTGGCAAGCGTCGTCTGCAGATCGACGAAGCCGCAGCTGTATTCCATTTCATAATACGGCCAGAGCCAGCGGATATTCGGCTTGTCCGTATTGATCTCCGGCTCAAAGACGACCTGGCATGATTCCAGGATCAGGGATAATTCCTCTGCCGACATATTTCCTTTGGAGAGAACATCCCGGTTGGCACTCATCTGCTGATGCGTGCGCCGCAGGAATGTATCCCATGGCAGACCGGGAGCTTTCTCCCGGTAAAAGGGATCCTGCACGATCCGCAGAATCTTTGCGCTGACAGCGACCCGGCGCTTCCTGTCGGAAGTACAGATTGCTATATTGGCAAGAGCCCGGATAATATATCCTTTTGTTTCTTCATCTTCGATTTCATCAAAGAAGCGCAGATACGATCCTGCTTCCGTGAACACCATTTCGTTGCGGAACAGGAAGCGGGCGGTACGCTGATCGTCAATGCCCTGAATCATGCGGTCCTGATAATACAGTCCCATGCCGAGGTTATACAGCTCCCTGATGATGCCGGCCCGGTTTTTCTGATATCTGTACATGCTGAGCAGCGATTCATGGATCAGTATATACAGTCCGCAGTCCAGGTTGGTTGTCCAGTCCATCAGCTGAAGGGAAAACTCCGTCAGATCCATCAGTTCTTCTTCGGAAGCGCTGTAAAGATTGTCAATGACCGGGAAAAAATACGTGCTCAGCAGTCTGATATTCTCGCTGCGCAGATCATTGATGCGTCTGCGGGAAGCAGAATGGTGGGCATACCACGCATCAAAATCATCCGCCGGAACACTGTAAAAATTGCTCAGCTGTGCGATTTCCCTTATGTTGTCGATGTATTTTTGCTGATATTGGCGCATGATATTCTCCGTTATACGATTTCTCTGAGGGTACTGATCAGTTTTGAGATATCGATCGGTTTTGCAATGTGTCCGTTCATCCCGGCAGCCCGGGCTTTGGCGATATCTTCAGCGAAAGTATTCGCTGTCATGGCATAAATAAGCACATCCGCATCCGGACGGCCGCTGGCCCGGATGTTTCCGGTTGCCTCATATCCGTCCATCACAGGCATCTGCACATCCATCAGAATCAGATCGTAATAGCCCGGCTCTGATTCTGTGAACATCTGTACAGCCTGACTGCCGTCTTCAGCGGTGTGAATTTCGGCATTGGTTGTGAGAAGGATTTCTTTTGCGATTTCCCGGTTGATCAGATTGTCTTCCACAAGCAGAATATGCTTTCCGGACAGATCCGGAGCCGCTGATGTTTCCGTACTGTTCCTGCGGGAGAATGCATCATTCAGTCCGTTGATCAGAGATTTGCGGAAGAAAGGAACCGGAATGAACCGGGAGATCCCGCTGCGTGCGCCACGGTACTCGATTTCTTCTTTATCCATACTGCTGACCAGAATGACCGGCAGACTGCTGTCTGACTGATGAATATAGGAAGCCAGATCAAAAACCATCTGGCCGCTTCCGGTATCCTCACCCAGGATCACGCCGTCAAACGGATCATTCCTGAATTCCGCATCTGTCATGGCGGTGACCATTTCCGAAGGCGAATCGGTCAGGGCAAAGCGGATATTGAATTCATGCAGGTATTCTCTGTACAGCTGCTGCAGATGCGGATCCTTTTCCACAATCAGTATGTATTTATCCGCAAGAGCGGATGTATTGATCTGCAGTTTTTCATAGCGCAGCGGAATATCGATGAGTACACCTGTGCCTGCACCGGGAGAACTTTCAATACGGATCGTACCCTGCATGGCCTCAACGAGTTTCCTGACGATACTCATGCCGAGACCGGTGCCTTCGATCTTTGAAATGGTCGTCGTGTTGGCTCTTTCAAAAGGATCGAAAATCTTCTGCAGGAATTCTTCAGACATGCCGATGCCGTTATCCCTGCATATAAAATGCAGGATGCACCGTCCGTCTTCAGCGGTTTCGCAGAAAGTCAGACGGATCTCACCGCCGTCTTCTGTATACTTGACGGCGTTATTGATGATATTGACATAGATCTGCTGCAGACGCATGGCATCGCCGTACAAACTTTCAAAGGCAATGTCCCGGATATCCAGGTCAAGCGTATGGTGCTTCTGATCGATCTGCGGCCGGATGATCGTCAGCGTGTCATAGAGAAGGTCGCTGAGCGAAAACTGTTCATCCGCGATCTGCAGACGTCCGGAATTGATTCTCGACATATCAAGAACTTCATTGATCAGACTGAGCAGATGGCTGCTGGCAGTGGTGATCTTCTGCAGAGAATCCAGGACTCTGGGCTTTTCATCAATGTACTTGGCAGCCAGTGCGGTCATTCCGATGATCGCATTCATGGGTGTGCGGATATCGTGTGACATATTGCTGAGAAAAACTTCTTTTGCCCGGTTGGCGTCCTCCGACTGCCGCAGCATTTCTGCAAGTTCTTCGTTCTTTTTCTGTATTTCATCGATGCCGCTGATCCAAAGCTGCGCATCAGAGGAAAGGCGAATTGTTTCCTGAACGTCATCAGGCATAAATCCTTCGGTACGGTAAAGAATTTCAGGTTCTGTTCCCTGAAAAGAAACCACCGCATATTCTCTTGACATAAACAGCTCTCCTTCTGGAATTTTGACAACATTATAGCATTAACTGAGCGGTTCGTTGTATACTGACAAAAAGGTGAAACATGGCAGATCATCAGATTGAACTTGAACTGGAAAAGACAGAACCGGGCGGACTGTATGCGACCCAGCTGAGCGAAGCCAACCGGCGCTATGCAGAAGCGTTCGCAGCGAAGATCGACGTCACCGATACAGCGATGATCATGCAGTACGGGGCAGCGGCCCGGCAGAAAGTCATTCATTTTTCGGAATCCTCTCTGCTGGATGTGCCGCACAGCGATCTGCAGGAGGCAGCGAAGGATATCCGGAAGCTGATCCGCCAGAAGGAAACCTTCACAGGCAATGTCCGCCGCATCTGTTCCGCAGGTCCGCTGCCGTATGCGGATTTCAGAAAGATCTATGATCCCTTTTCCGCGGTCATGACGGAAACAGGCAGAAGGCTGGAAATACACAGAGGCTCCCTGATCCGCCACAGCCGGAGGATGGAGCGCTTCTATGAACAGTGCATGGATACCATCCGCGAATTCGATCTGTATATCTATGCCGGAAAGTGCTGCCTGAAAAACGAAGAACAGGGGAGATACGCAGATCTTGTGAAGCGGGCGCAGCAGACAGATCTTCTGGAAGACACGATGCGGGCCCAGGACTACCGGGAGCTGCTTGCCCGTCTGGAGCGGAAGCTGGAAGACCTGAAAGTCAGCAGAGCCCTTCCGATGCAGACAATGACCCAGATCAGACTGATCAGTGCAGCGGATCTGTCCATGGCGGAAACACTGGAGAAACTGTATACGGACGCATTTCCGCTCTACCGGAATACGATCCTGCTTTCCTACGGCATCCGTTCTGCCGGATCGCCGGCGGAACCGACCATCGATCTGCAGATCTTCCTGCAGGCAGAGACAGCACTGGACCGCTCGCTGCAGGCGGTGCTGAAACTGGAAGAAAACGGAAATGAAGCCCGCCGGAAGGGAATATCCCTGGCCGGCTGGATCAGTCAATAAATTCAAGGAGATACTTATGGCTGAAGATGTACGCACGGCACTGAATACTGCCGGAATGGCTGAATTTGAAAAAAAGCATCCGAAACCTGACTGCGTTCTGCTGGACAGCGAATACTGCTCGATGGGCAGGATGATCGGTGTAAAGGCATGCCGCGCAGCAGGATATACGTACTACGATGCAGTGATCCTGCTGGAACTGGTACCGGAAGAAGGCGTGACAATCGATGATGTCACTGCCTTTGAAAACAGACTCAGACGCAGCGGTCTGACCCGGGAAGAAATCGTCTCCGATCCGATGTATGCAAAAATCACGGCTGCCTTTGACAAGGCAATCGATAAAGCACTGGCAGCGGGACCGTGCCTGATCCATGACCGGGCAACCGTTGAAATGATCACATCCCGGGGCTATACATGCAATTATGTTCTGATGTATGCGACGGATATGGACGCAAAGGTCGCAAGAGCCCGCATCAGCCCGCTCTATGCGGATCTGACGGACCGGGAGGAAATCATCGGAAAGATCAGAGAAGAAGACAATATCCGCTCCAATTATCATATGGCGCACAGCGATACCGTATGGGGCGACAGGAACATTTATGATCTCTGCATCAACTCCGAAGCACTCGGCCGCGATTTTGCGGGTGAAATGCTTGCAGGACTGATGAAATAACTATATGATAAGCAGGTATGGCAGAAGCCATGCATTGCGCAGAAGCGCATACAATGAAACCAGAAGGTATATCTGTATTTTAGATATGCCTTTTTTATGAAAGGAAACAGAATATGACACAGACAAAAACAAAGAATCTTGTGATGGCAGCGCTGCTGCTGGCAGTCGGACAGGTACTTCCGTTTATTACCGGACAGATTCCCCAGATCGGCGCAATGCTGTGCCCGATGCATTATCCCGTGCTTCTGTGCGGATTCATCTGCGGCTGGCAGTATGGTGCCCTGATCGGATTCATCTGCCCGCTGCTGCGTTCGGTGCTCTTCGGCATGCCGCCGATGTATCCCAATGCCCTTGCCATGGCATTTGAACTGTGCACCTACGGTCTGGTCAGCGGTCTGATTTTCAGCCGGATGAAAGAACGCGGTCTGGTGCAGATCTATATCACGCTGATCATTGCCATGCTGTGCGGACGCATCGTCTGGGGCCTTGCCGAAGTCGTATTATTAGGGGCTGCCGGCAATGCCTTTACAATGCAGGCATTCATGGCCGGCGCATTCCTTAATGCGGTGCCCGGCATCATCGGCCAGCTCATCCTGATACCGCTGATCGTAAAACTGATCGTGAAGTAAGCATCCTGACGGATGTTTTCTTTTTTATATACGTGGAAGAGAGTCTGAGTTCGTGATAAGATTGTCGATGACACTAAAGGACGGTATCGGATATGAACTATACTGAAGCTGAGATTCTGGTGATCGGTCTTGCCCGCAGTGGCATGGCTGCCATCAGATTGCTGAACGCGCTCGGTGCGCGTCATATAACACTTTCCGAGAGAAAAGAAGTCGCGGAAAAAGAAGAACTCGAGAACATGGGTGTAACCATTGTCGGACAGGATGATGCTGTATTTGAAAAAAACTATGACCTGGTGATCAAGAACCCCGGCGTTGCGCCTGTCACCCCGTTTATCCGGAGGCTGAAAGAGCGCGGCATTCCGGTCATCACCGAAATCGAACTGGCATATGATGTCATGAAGCCCCAGCATATCGCTGCCATCACCGGCACAAACGGCAAGACGACGACAACGACGCTGACCTATGAGATCCTGAAAAAGGCATACGGCAGTGAGAAGGTCCATGTCTGCGGAAACATCGGTACGCCGCTGTGCGAGATCGTTCTGCAGGAAAACCTGCTGAATGAAGAAGGCCACTATATCGCTCTGGAAATCTCCAATGCGCAGCTCATCGATATCGACAGATTCCGGCCGGAAGTATCCGTCATCGTCAATCTGACACCGGACCATATCGACCAGATGGGCGGTCTGGACAATTATTATGCATCCAAGACCCGCGTATATCTCAATACCAAAGACAATGATGTATTCCTGCAGAATACCGATGATGCCAATGTGCTGGAATATACGGAAAGATATCCCATCCCGTGCCGGACCCATACGTTCTCGCTGGATCATGAAGCAGACTCCTGCCTGAAAGACGGCTGGATGACGGTGAACGGCACAAAGGTCCTGGAAACAGCGAAAGTTCCGCTGCCGGGCAAGCACAATCTGCAGAACATTCTGATTGCCGCAACCCTGTGCATGTATGAAAACGTATCACCGGAGGTGATTGCGGATGTTGTGTATCACTTCAAAGGCGTTGAGCACCGGATCGAATTTGTCAGAGAACTGGACGGTGTAAAGTATTACAACGACTCCAAGGGAACAAATACAGACGCAACGATCACTGCCCTGAAGGCATTCGATCACGGCGTGATCCTGCTGGTCGGCGGCTTTGAAAAGGGACTGTCCATGGATGAGATGAAAAAACATCTCGGCTGTGTGAAGAACGTCATCGGATACGGTGCTTCGGGCAGAAGAATTGCCACTGACCTGGTCGGGGATCAGGCAATCGTCGTAACGGATCTGCCGGAAGCGGTCGGGGAAGCGAAGAAACTGGCGGTCAGCGGCGATACGGTCCTGCTGTCGCCGACGACATCTTCCTTCGATCAGTATTCCTGCTTCGAAGAAAGAGGAGAACATTTCAAGAAAATCGTGAATGCATTATGAACAGTAGAGATCAATACATCGGTATCTTCGACTCCGGAATCGGCGGCCTGACCGTCGCCCGTTCCATTATGGAAAAGATGCCGGATGAAAATACGATATATTTCGGCGATACGGCACATCTTCCGTACGGCACAAAATCAGAAAAACAGATCCGCGATTTCGCAGTCAATGACGTGACATTCCTGAACCGGTTTTCCCTGAAGGCACTGGTCATCGCATGCAATACAGCTGACTCGGTTGCCAGAGAAGTGCTGGAGGAAAAATTCGATCTTCCGATCTTCGGCGTCATTGAGCCGGCTTCCAGAAAAGCAGCGCATGAAACGAAGAACAACCGGATCGGAATCATGGCGACAGCGGCTACCTGCCGCTCCGGGGCCTATGAAAAGCAGATCCGTAAATACAATGCGGAAGCGGAGGTTTTTGCCCAGCCCTGTCCGCTGCTGGTTCCGCTGGTGGAAAACAGCCGGTATAAAAAAGATGATCCGGTCGTGCAGATCATCCTGAAGGAATATCTGGCACCGCTGACCGAAAAGGAAGTGGATACGATCGTACTGGGATGTACGCATTATCCGCTGCTGATGGATGCCATCTGCTCGATCGTTCCGCAGATCAATGTCATCAGTTCCTCCCAGGCAGCGGCGGATGCTCTGTATGAAGGACTTTCCTCCGGCGGGATGATCCGGGAGGAAAAGGGCGGTGAGCACCGCTACTATGTCAGCGACGATGCCGAGCATTTCCATGACAATGCCCTGATTTTCATGGAGAAGCAGCTGGTCGGCGATGTCGAACAGGTCAGTATCTGAGAATTAAAAAAACCATGTCCGTTCAATGCATGAACAGGACATGGCTTTTTTTCTCAGAGCAGTACGTATTCTCTGATCCGCTCAAATGCTTCTTTGACACGGCTCAGCGGCAGAGCAAGATTCATGCGGATGGAATACTCGCCGTGGAACGGTCTGCCGTCCTGCCAGTAGACGCCGTATTCCCAGCCTTTATACAGAACATCTTCCACGGAACAGTTGTGCGTTCGGCAGTATTCTGTACAGTCAAGGAACAGCATATAGGTGCCTTCCGGCTTTGCCAGGGTTACACCCGGCAGGTTTTCCCGGATAAAGTCAACTGCGTAATTGATGTTTCCGCTCAGGACTTCCTTCAGCTCATCGACCCACTGGCGTCCGTCTTCGCTGTAGGCACCGATCAGTGCATGCATGGAGAGGACATTCATCGAATTGTAGTGGGAAAGAGACGACTGCTTCAGGATACGGTCGCGAAGCCAGTCGTTGTAGATGATGTGGTAGCTGCCGATCAGACCGGCCAGATTGAATGTCTTGCTGGGGGCATAGAAAGCAGCTGTATGTTCGCGGGCATAGTCATTGACCGACTGGGTCGGGGTATGTCTGTTTCCGTTCAGCAGGATATCCGACCAGATTTCATCACTGATCACATACACCTGGTTGCGCTCATAGATTTCCATTGCCTTTGCAAGTTCTTCTTTTGTCCATACCCGTCCGGAAGGATTGTGAGGATTGCACATGATGGCAGTATGGATGTGATTTTCCCGGATCTTCTTTTCCATGTCTTCATAGTCCATGCGCCAGATATTGTTTTCATCCAGGTACAGAGGCGAATGGACGATATGGTAGCCGGCGCTTTCCATGGAGAAGGTGAATCCGATATATGTCGGCGAATGGACAAGAATATTGTCGCCCGGGCAGGAAAGAGCAGCCAGAGCGCTCAGCACACCGCCGAGTACACCGTTTTCATAGCCGATATGCTTCGGTTCCAGTCCCTGTACGCCATTGCGTCCGGTCTGCCAGTCAATGATTGCCTGATAATACTCATCCCTGACCGCAAAATAGCCGAAGGCAGGGTGGGCGATCCGGTCTGTCATTGCCTTCTGGATCGAAGGAACAACCGCAAAGTTCATGTCTGCCACCCACATCGGGATGACATCGAAGCCTTCTTTTCTGTGTACAGCGGCGAACTGTCCGCTTTCGGCGGAAGGAAGGTCAACGGCAATAGCGTCGTGACCGCGGCGGTCCATGATTGTTTCGAAATCAAATCTCATTTTCTTGATCCTCCTGAAAGTATGTAAAGTCATCCGCCGGTTCATCATGAATCCGGTGTTTTTTTCTGGTGATGGGGTCGCGGTATTCAATGCTTTCCGCCCAGAGACCCATATTTCTGAAATCGTCCGACGGTCTGCCGTAGATGGGATCGTTGACGATCGGCAGTCCGTGATGGTTCAGATGAACCCGGATCTGATGCGTTCTGCCGGTATGCAGGCGGCAGTCCAGCAGAACATACGGACCTTTGCGGGCGATACAGGTTACATCGGTGCGCGCTTCTGTTCCGTTTGCAGAAACCCTGTAGACATTGTTTCTGTGGCGGTCCTTGCCAAGAGGTTCATTGCATATGAATGAAGCGCCCGGTTCAAGTGTGCCATAGCATACCGCCAGATATCGGCGCTGGATCTGCTTGTCTTTGAGCTGCAGATCGAACCAGGGCTGAAAGAACGGCGATTTGCTGAAGAATACCAGTCCCTGCGTATCTCTGTCGAGCCGGTGGATCGGCCGGACCGGAACCTGAATATGATTGTCCGTCTGCCATTTTGCGGCAGAAGCCATCAGACAGGATGTATCATCCGGCTCACCGTGAATGATGATGCCGGGATCTTTATGAACGATATACAGAAGAGAAGTGTTATAGATGACGCGGCATGGCTCTGCGGCACATACCCATCCGGGCTCTTCTGTTTTTTCGATGACCGTGATTTTCGCATTGCCGATGATCTGTCCGGCATCGCGTACCGGGACATCATCCAGCAGGATGCGTTTTTCCTGAATCAGAAGATAGCGGCTGCGGCGGGACTGGGCATACTGATCGAAGAAATCGGAAACGGTCCGTTTCAGAAAGCTTCCGCCCGGATCGATGGTCAGCCGGTTGTCAGTAAAGGTATAGCGCATCAGGCAGTTTTCTCTTTCTTTCCGATCCGCATCAGGCTGAAGACATCCATCAGGACCAGCACCTGCATGATCAGACATACGATGAATACGGCATAGTAGGAACCGGATGCGTCATACAGCATGCCGATCAGCGTAACACCGACCGCATTGGCAGCTGAGCCGCTGAAGGAAATCAGCGGATAGACCCGGGTATAGTTTTCCATGCCGTAGAGATCCTTGGTAAGCATGGACATGGCAGTGGAACTGTTGGCGAACGTGAATCCGAACATGAACGAGGCGATGACCATCGCAGCCGGTGTATGGACTGTGATCAGGATCACGACCGCAGCCACATTGACTGCTGCACAGAACAGCGAGGATTTGTACGGACCGACACGGTCGGTCATCACGCCGTAGATGAGTTTGGAAACAATATTGGCAGCACTGGCAGTCGAGGTCATCAGGGCACCGACTGCTGCGGTCATTCCCAGCGATACGGCGAATGACGACAGGTGCTGCAGCATACTTGCAATAATGCATACGATCATTGAGAAGAAGAACAGACCGATCATCTGGGGGCTGGTCATGCCGATGTGATCATTGCCCTGGGTCACGACTGCAGCTTCCGGATGCTCTTCTCTGAATTTCAGATATTCTTTATAGCCATAAGGTTCCATCGAACACTGGGCCGGCCGCAGACATACCGGATACAGCAGCGCCGGCAGACTGAACAGGACCATGACACCGGTGACAAACAGATATCCGAATCGCCATCCGGCTGTTTCGATGATCCTGGCAAACAGATTGGCAAGAAGCACATTCGGCAGACCGCTGAATGCCATGGCAATGGATACCATCAGTCCGTTCTTTGCGAGGAACCACTGGTTGATGACGGTCGTCGCCAGAACAAAACTGAGCAGACCGGCACCGATGCCGCGGACAGCCGACAGGATATAAAGCATCCAGATGCCGGAAGCGGCAGAGAGCAGGGCAGTGCCGCCGCAGGAAAGCAGGACACCGGCGAAGATGAGGGGTTTCAGATTGGATTCCCGCCGCAGTACACGGGGAATCGCCAGTCCGGAAAAGGCCGATGCCAGTGCGCTGATCGTATATGTCAGGGAGATGGTTGCTTTGGAAATGCCGAGATCTTCGGATATGGCTGTGTAGAACAGACCGGCTGTACCGCTGCAGATGCCGACAGAACTGCCGACCAGACCGCACATCGCGATCATTGTCATGATATAGCGTACTTTTTCTCCGCGCATATGGCATTACCCCCGTTCCAGTACCGTAACAGATTCAATATGCGGAGTCTGCGGGAACAGATCAAACGGAATGACAGTTACCACATGATAGGCATGTTTCAGTTTCTTCAGGTTTTTGCCGAGCGTTGCAGGATTGCAGGAAATATAGATGATCTTCTTCGGATCAGCCGCAAGGATTGCTTCGATCATGGCATCGTCCAGGCCGGAACGGGGCGGGTCCATCAGCAGGCAGCCGACTTTTTCCGTCTCTGCGATTTTCCGCAGACCTTCCGCTGCGTCCGCATGCATAAACGATAAATGACGGAATCCGTTCCGTTCGGCAGTTTCCGCTGCATTGCGGACAGCGTCTTTGACCGATTCGATGCCGATGATCTTCTTTGCCTTGTCCGCTGCTAAGAAGGACATTGCGCCGATGCCGCAGTAGGCTTCCACCAGCACATCGCAGGGATCGATCTTGGATACAGCTGTTTCATACAGCTTCAGTGCCTGTTCCGTATTGAGCTGGAAAAAGGACTGCGGTGAAAGACGGAATTCAATATTCTTGACGGTCAGGGGCAGATCCTCTCCGCCGGCCAGCAGGAACGGTCTTGTGCCGAACATCTCCGTTGCTTTGCGGGCGGACTGCACGGACTGGTATACGCCGCTGACAGCGGGAATGGCAGCCAGTTCTGACGCGATTTCTTCCGGAACCGTGCCTCTGCCGGTCACCAGCGTACACTGGATCTTTCCTTCCATGATCCGCATGATCAGATAGCGCAGACCTTCCTGACGCTTCAGGCTCCAGGCCGGAAAATGATGCGCGTTGAGAACCTTCAGGACGCTGACGCGGGTCTTCTCGAGAAGCGGGTCATGGACCGGACAGTTCCGCACTGCCACAAAGCGGTTGGAATCCGCGCTGAACATACCGGTTGTCAGTTTTCCGTCTTCTTCATGAACCGGAAGCTTCAGCTGGTTGCGGTATCCCAGTTCCTTTTCGCATCCGCGCATGTCCCGGATGAAATGGGAACGTACGTTTCCGTATTTATACAGGGCTTCCTCCAGAAGCTGCACCTTGATCTCCTTCTGCAGATCATAGGAGGCAGTCATCAGCGGACAGCCGCCGCATTCTTTCTGACAGCGGCAGGCCGGCTTTACTCTGCGCTTTGAGCGGACGAGGATCTTCTGCAGCTGCGCAACTGCGTATTTTTCTTTTTCTGCTGTGATTTCAGCGATGACCGTCTCCTCCGGCAGAGCACCGCTGATGAATACGGGCGAATGATTGCGGTAGGCAATTCCCTCGCCGTTGATTCCGGATTTTTTAATAGTCAGTTTTACCATAATACCGCCAGATTCTTGTCTGTGCAGAATGTTTCCGCACCATAGATTACATAGACGTCCGTGTTTTCACGGTCTTTGATGTATTCGGATACGCTGCCGTTGTAATAGCGCAGATCGAACATGTCGATCTCACTGTATTCGCAGGCAAGGAAGGGAAGCAGGATATGGGCGAAGCTGTCTTTGATGATGACTGCTCTGCGTCCGCCTTCGATATCTGTTTTGATATTGACGTAGGGATGGTTGCCATCCAGGTAGTAAGTGTATTTGTCTTTTTCTTTCAGACGCGCATCCGCATACAGGGAATGCATGACAGAGCCGTCTTCAAAGGTCACGGTGAAGCTGCGGGGATGGACCGGATCGATACGGATGACCGGATCGGCTTTTGTCCAGAAGGCTCCGGAGCGGGAATACATGGTTCCTTTGAAATCATCGGAAACTTCGGTATAGCTGAATGCCAGCGATTCTTTTTTCAGAACGCTGCGGCAGATCGCATCATAGCCGGTTTTCGCACCTTCCGCATTCCAGTGGTGATCGGTATGGAAATAATAATCACCGGAAGAACTGAGCGCCGGCGCAATTTCAATACAGTTCTGAGAGGGCATCTGTGCATAGATGTCACTGATCAGTTTTGTTTCATCAACGTTATAGGCGCCGAAGGGCAGAAACTTCTTTTCACCGGTACCGGCACCCGGTACCAGCAGGACATTCAGACGTACTTTGTTTTCTTCCGCGAAATCGAGCAGATAGCGGATGTTGTGCTCCAGCTGGCTTTCATCATACGAAAGGAACTGCTGGATCAGACGCTGTCCGGAAGCGAAATAGACGCCGTTGTTTTCGATTGCGCCCATGCTGCGGCGGGCGGCCGCCTTGCGCTCGATCCAGGTATCGCGGCCGATGAACTGGTCGCTGAACCAGGTTTCGAATTCGGTATCGAAATCGCCGAAGAATACATTCTGCGCCGAAACTTCCGGAAAGGAAGCCAGATATCTGTTTTCGTTTTCCGAGAAGCTGCCGTTGCCGTGGAACAGATTCACAATGGCAATGCCGAAGATAAAGACCGCGAATACGGCAGCGCTCAGAATATTGACAATGTTTTCATTTCTCCGTTTTTTCATGGCGTTACCTCAGAATCTGAAATACAGGAACGGATTGTACGTCGCGTCGACAATGAATGCGGTGCATACGGTCAGCCCGAGCAGGATCAGTGCCGGACGCAGCCAGATAAACCGCTTTTCCTTTTTCAGAAGTTTTTCCCATGTTTCCTTTCCAACCGGCGTGCAGGCGATGAAGCAGACCGCCAGCAGAATGAAATTGCTGCGGAGATAGTAGATGCTCACACCGTTGATGAATGCGGATGCCCCGAAGAACATCCGGGAAAGAAACTGCAGACCCTGGGAGAAGTCCGTAAACGCAAACAGGACCCAGGCCAGAAGAACGATAAACATCGTATAGACATGCTTCAGCCAGCCGGGTGCTTTTTCCAGATACCTGAGCAGGAATGTCTTTTCTATGATCAGCACGATACCGTAGAATACGCCCCAAAGGACAAAATTCCAGGAAGCGCCGTGCCAGAAACCGGTCAGCAGCCAGACCGTCATGATATTCATGATCTGCCGGGGCAGACCATGGCGGTTGCCGCCGAGAGGAATATATACATAATCTCTGAACCAGGTCGACAGAGACATATGCCATCTGCGCCAGAAGTCGGTGACGGATACGGCTGTATACGGGTAATTGAAGTTTTCGAGGAATTCGAAGCCGAACATCTTTCCCAGTCCGATCGCCATGTCGGAATAGCCGCTGAAATCAAAGTAGATCTGGAAGGCATAGCAGAGTATACCGAGCCAGGCGGTGACCGTGCTGGTCTGGGCCTGGGGCAGGGCGGAAATGGATTCGAAGATCATTCCGCAGCTGTTGGCCAGAAGAACCTTCTTTGCCAGTCCGATCATGAAACGGTCGATGCCGGCATTGAATTTCTGCAGGGAATGGGTGCGCTTCGTCAGCATTGCGGCGATATCGCGGTAGCGTACGATCGGTCCGGCGATCAGCTGCGGAAACATCGTCACATAAGCACCGAAATTGATGACGGAACGCTGGGCATCGGTCTCATTCCGGTAGATGTCGATCGGATAGGACATTGCCTGGAATGTGTAGAAACTGATACCGATCGGCAGACCGAGATGCAGCGGTTCGATGAACGAGAGACCCAGTGCCTGCAGATTCTCTGCCAGGAAATCATAGTATTTGAAGAAACCCAGCAGTGCGAGGTTGAGCACGATGCATGCGATCATCCATTTCTTTGCCAGTTCCCTGTTCTTTTTTCTGTATTTTGCGACAAATGCACCGAACAGCCAGTTGAACAGGATCGAGAACAGCATGACCGCCACATAGACCGGTTCGCCCCACCCGTAAAAAAACAGGGAGAAGAGAAACAGGACGGGATTCCGCCAGGCGGCCGGTACGATGAAATATACCAGGAACACGACCGGCAGATATGCAAACAGAAATGTCAGGCTGCTGAATACCATGGGATAACTTCCTTTTATATCGTCGAATATTATAACAATTGAACAGAAGATTGAACAGTCTGCCCGGGCGGTGTTTCATCTCTGTACCGCCTGAAACAAGCGCATTCCAGCATGAAAAAATTTCAGGGAAAATGTAACTTTGAAAACACAGACAAAATGATTGAATTCAGCGGATAGAGTCCATAAAATAACGATAGGGAAAACTTAAGGAGGGAAATAGCAAATGAATAAGCTTATGAAGTCTTCTCTGGCCGCTGTTCTCGCTCTCGGCCTGGTAGGATGCTCCGGCAGCACACCGGCCGCAGACGGCGGTACAACAGACGGCGGTGATGAAGGATCCAAGATCACAATCGGTTTCGTTACTGACAAGGGCGGTATCGATGACAAGTCTTTCAACCAGACAACTTACAAAGGAATCGTACAGTTCGCTGAAGAAAACGGTCTGAAGGAAGGAACAGATTATTCCTATCTGCAGTCCAACACAGACGCTGACTATACACCGAACCTGACACAGTTCGCTGATGAGCAGGTCGACCTCGAAGTCGCTGCCGGCTACCTGTTCGAAGGTGCTGTCAACGATACAGTCAAGCAGTATCCTGATCAGAAGATCCTGATCATCGACGTAGGCTGGCTCGAAGATTCTCCGAACCTGCAGCAGGCAGTCTTCGCTGAACACGAAGGTTCATTCCTCGTAGGCGTTGTTGCCGGTCTGAAGGCAATCGAAAACGGCTCCAAGCATGTCGGTATGGTTATCGGTATGAAGTCCGACTCCATGTTCAAGTTCTGGGCAGGCTTCCAGCAGGGTGTCTGGGCTGTATGTCCTGACTGCATCATCTCTTTCGACAGCTGCGAAGACTTCGCTGCACCTGAAAAGGGCAAGACTCTGGCTCAGAAGCAGTTCAACAACGGTGCAACAGTTATCTTCTCCTGCGCAGGCGCATCCGGAAACGGCGTCATCCAGGAAGGTGCTGAACGCCGCGGAAACGGTGAAGATGTCTGGGTAATCGGTGTCGATACAGACCAGTATGAACAGGGTATCTATGAAGGCTCTGTCGCTGAAGGCAATGAAAAGTCCGCAATTCTGACATCCATGATGAAGAGAGTTGACGTCGCTGCTTACAATGCCTGCAAGCAGGTCGCTGAAGGAAACTTCGTACACGGTGTTGTCAACTACACACTGGCTGACGGCGGTGTCTCTCTGCCGGAGAACAACCCGAACCTGACAGAAGACGTTCTGAAGACTGTTGATGAATGGACACAGAAGATCATCAGCGGTGAAGTCACTGTCGATTCCAAGGCAATCGAAACAGACGACCGTATTCAGTAATTGATCCGGAAGGAAAGAATGATTTGTGTTCTTTCCTTTTTTTTATTTTCCGAATTCGTGATTTTCCATATAAGAATCAAACGCTAACCTGTTAAAATACTAGCAGAAGTATCAAGTATGAGGAGGTTTCCATGACGTATGCAATCGAGATGCTGAACATCACAAAAGATTTTCCCGGCATCCGGGCGAACGACGACATAACTCTTCAGGTAGAAAAAAATACAATACATGCTCTGCTTGGAGAAAACGGTGCCGGCAAGTCCACCCTGATGTCGATTCTTTTCGGTATGTATCAGCCTACCAGCGGCATCATTAAGGTAAACGGAAAAGAAGTCAAGATCACCGACCCGAACATTGCCAATGATCTGGGAATCGGTATGGTTCACCAGCATTTCAAGCTGATTGACAGTTTTACCGTTACCGAAAATATCATTCTCGGCAAAGAACCGAAGACAAAGTTCGGAACGGTAGATATCAAAGGCGCGGAGAAAAGAGTGGCGGAACTTTCGGAACAGTACGGCCTGAAGGTCGATCCGAAAGCACTGATCCAGGATATCGGCGTAGGCATGCAGCAGAGAGTCGAAATTCTCAAGATGCTCTACCGCGATTCGGACATCCTGATTTTTGACGAGCCGACAGCGGTTCTGACGCCTCAGGAAATTGAAGAACTGATGGAAATCATGCGCAACCTGATCAAAGAAGGAAAGACGATCCTTCTGATCACGCATAAGCTGAAGGAAATCAAGGCGGTCGCCGATACCTTTACGGTCCTGCGCAAAGGCAAATGCATCGGAACATACAAGGTCGCAGATGTCGATGAGACGCAGATGGCCGAGATGATGGTCGGCCGTGCAGTCAGTTTCACTACGGAAAAAACAGAAGCGGAACCGGGCGAAACGGTCCTGGATATCCGGAATCTCTGTGTCAAGGATGTCAAGGGACTGGATGCGGTCAAAAACTTCTCCCTGTCGGTACGGGCCGGTGAAATCGTCGGTCTGGCCGGTATTGACGGAAACGGACAGACAGAACTTGTCTATGCCCTGACCGGCATGGTCAAGCCCGAATCCGGATCGGTTATTCTGAAGGGTGTCGATATCACCAATGCCTCGATCCGCGAGCACTATGATGCCGGCATGGCACATGTACCGGAAGACAGACATAAACATGGACTGATCCTCGACTTCCTGCTGAAGGAAAACCTCGTCATTCACAGCTATGACCGGATTCCGTTTGCGGAGCGGGGCGTTCTGCAGAAGGGTGAGATCAATACATATGCCGACCGTCTGATCGAGGAATTCGACGTGCGTTCCGGTGAAGGCAGAGAATCGCTGACCCGCGATATGTCCGGCGGAAATCAGCAGAAAGCAATCATCGCCCGGGAGATGGACCGCGGTGCAGATCTGCTGCTGGTCGTTCAGCCGACCCGCGGCCTCGATGTCGGTGCCATCGAGAATATTCACAAGCGTATCGTTTCCGAGCGCGACCAGGGCAAGGCAGTCCTGCTCGTATCGCTGGAACTGGATGAAATCATGAACCTTTCCGACCGGATCGCAGTTATCCATGACGGAGAACTGACCGGTATCGTTGAAAGAAAAGATACAAATGAGAATGAGCTGGGTCTGATGATGTCCGGCGCTCTGAAGAAGGAGGCAGCACAGGCATGAAGAAATACAAAGCAAGTACGATATCGCTGATTGCTGTTCTGATCGGTTTCCTGCTGGCAAGCCTTCTGCTGCTGGTAACGGGAAGAAATCCGGTCAACATGTTCATCGCAATTCTGCGGGCAATGATCGGTTTCGATCTGACCCATCCGGAAAAAGGCGTCAATATTCTGTATCCGCTGAACTGGCTGCTGAACTCCATGCCGGTTATCCTGACCGGTCTCTCCGTTGCCTTTGCATACCGTACCGGTATGTTCAATATCGGCGGCGAAGGACAGTTCATCGTCGGTGCCCTGGCATGCACGTTCGTGGCGTTCTATGTACCGCTGCCGGCCGGCATCCATACGGTTGCCTGCGTTCTGGCCGGAGGTCTTGCCGGAGCGCTGTGGGCTTTCCTGCCCGGCTTCCTGAAAGCTATGCGCAACATCAACGAAGTCGTCATCTGCATTATGCTGAATTATACGGCACTGTATCTGAATACTTTCATGATCAGAAACGTACTGCCGATCAATATCAATACACTGCATGAAACCGTCAAATTCCCGGAAACGGTATCCCTGGGATCGCTGAACTTCGGCACGGCTTCCAAGTTCAACTGGGGATTTGTGTTTGTCATCATCGCGCTGCTGCTGTACTGGTTCATCATTGAAAAGACAAGTTTCGGCTTCTCTCTGAGAGCGACCGGCTTCAATAAGGAAGGCGCCCGCTACGCAGGTATGTCCACGACAAAGAATACGGTTCTTTCCATGATGATCGCCGGTGCGTTCGTCGGTGTTGCCGGTGCGATCGTCACGATCGGTGTCTATGGCTACGGCCGTATCTTCGATGCATTTGACAACTACGGATTCGACGGTATCTCCGTCGCTCTGATCGGTGCGTGCAAGACTTCCGGTATTCTGTTCGGCGGTCTGCTGATCGGTCTGCTGAAATCCGCAACAACAACGCTGCAGAGAATGGGCATGACCAAGTCCATCACCAATCTGATCCAGGCATGTATCCTGATCCTGATTGCAATCCAGTACGGTATCGTTCTCGTGCTGAATATGATCAACAGCAAAAAAGACAAGAAAGTAAAGGAGGACGCATAGTATGCTGAACATGATTTCTGAAATGTTCCCGATTGCGCTGATGCTTGCGACCCCGCTGATCATCACTGCTCTGGGCGGCTTCTTCTCCGAACGCTCCGGTGTTGTCAATGTCGCCCTGGACGGATGCATGCAGATCGGCGGCTTCACCGCTGCCGCAGTGCTGGTACTGCTTTCCACCTCCGGCTTCAAAGGCGGCATCTGGTGGGCAATCATCTGTGCAGTTCTGGCTTCAACCCTGTTCGTTTCGATCCATGCGTTTGCCTCCATTCATATGCGGGCGGACCAGACGATTTCCGGTACGGCCCTGAACGTTCTCGCCAGCGGTCTGACGATCTACCTGTGCGAAATCATCTTCAATCAGGAGCGTACCAACAGCTACAGCATGAGCGAAGTATTCAGCCGTGTTTCCATTCCGGTGCTGAAAGATATTCCGGTCATCGGCAAGCTGTTCTTCACCAATAACTATCCGTATACCTATGTCGCATTCATTCTGGTCGTCATCGTCTGGTTTGCGGCATACAAGACAAGCTTCGGTCTGCGTCTGCGCTCCTGCGGCGAATTCCCGCAGGCATCCGCTTCGATGGGTGTCAATGTCGCCAAAGAGCGCTGGATCGGTGTTCTGCTCTCCGGTGCTTTGTCGGGTCTGGGCGGTGCATTCCTGGTTCTGTCAACGGATACACAGTTTACCGGTGCTTCCGTACACGGCCTCGGCTTCGTTGCCATCGCAACACTGATCTTCGGTAAATGGAATCCGTGGGGCATCCTCGGTGCAGGCATCCTGTTCGGCTTTGCCCAGACGCTTTCCTACTATGTATCGGGTACGGCGATTCCGCAGGAAGTCATGTCCATGGTTCCGTATCTGACAACGATCCTGGTCATCATCCTGACTTCCGGAAAGCAGGTCGGACCGAAGGCATCCGGCGAGATCTACGATCCCAGCAAACGTTAAACCTCAGACAGCCGCAGGGCTGTCTTTTCATATTTACATTATGCATATATTGAATTAATATAAATAATGCAAAGAGGTGTGATATGAGAAGAGAAAAAATCATGATCGGAACATCGACAGAATACCCGCTGAACGGAATACTCACCCTGCCGGAAACGGCGGAAGGAAAAGTGCCGGCTGCCGTACTTGTTCACGGCTCCGGACCGAGCGATATGAACGAAGCAGTGGGAAAGCTGACACCGTTTCTGGATATCGCGGAAGGACTTGCCGCAAGAGGCATTGCGTCGCTGCGCTATGACAAAAGAACATTTGCGCATCGGCGCAGGTGCATGAAGGAAAAGAATATCACCATACGTGAGGAGACTATCATTGATGCAGTGCGGGCGGCAGAACTGCTGCGCAGCGATCCGCGGATCGATCCGGAAAGGATCTTCATCATCGGCCATTCCATGGGTGCGATGCTGGCACCGCGCATTGACGCAGAGGGAGGAAATTTCCGCGGTCTGATCCTGATGGCCGGTTCATTGCGGACACTGGATGAAATCATGATCTCCCAGCTGGAAGCGATTGAAAGCAGCGGCGGACTGATCGGTTTTCTGACCGGAAAGCAGAAGAAAAAATATGCCGCCATGTTCAGCCGACTGCAGGGAATATCCGATGAAGAAGCGAAGAACACAAACCTCGGCGGCGGACTCACCCTGTATTATTTCAAGGAAATGAACGCTCATCCTGCCGCATCCTATCTTGCGGACTGTGAAAAACCGGTATTGATCCTGCAGGGAGAAAAAGATTTTCAGGCAACGGTCAAAGACGATTATGCGTCTTATCAGAAACTGCTGGACGGAAGAGACAATGTCACGTTCCGGCTCTTTCCCGGTCTGGACCATGCATTTGTGCAGGCGATGTATGACAGTGCACTGAAAGCAAATAAGGAATACGGCACAGAGCGCCATATACCGGATGAAGTCATCGATACGATCGCCCGGCATATTCTTCAAAACTGATCAGCCGCCGTGAGAATCTTGAAAGATTTTCATTTCAGTCATACACTTATGGTAGAAATGATTTTCGGAAGATAATTCGGATAAAAGGAGTAAATCATGGCACGTACAACAAAGAAAACCGCTGGAGCTTGTGTTAAGAAGGCGCCTGTCAAAAAGACAAAACCGGCAGAAGAACCGCTTGATCCTGTATTTCTGACAAAGTTCGACAGATATCTGTTCGGCAACGGCACGGATTATAAAATCTATCAGAAACTCGGTGCGCATGCGGCCGTCCACAAAGGAAAGAAGGGCATGCATTTCGCTGTATGGGCACCGCATGCAAAGGCTGTTTCGATCGTCTGCGACAGAAACCAGTGGAATCCCAAATCCAATTACATGCTTCCGCTGGAAAAGAGCGGAATATTTGAAGGATTCATGGAAGACATGGGCTTCGGCGAAACCTATAAATATGCAATTCTGACCAAGAATGACGAAGTGCTCTTCAAAGCCGACCCGTATGCATTCTCTGCCGAACTGCGTCCGGGCACAGCATCGAAAACAGCGGATATCGACCATTACACATGGGGCGATGCGGACTGGATGACAAAGCGTGCTTCCAGCGGCATATTCGATCAGCCGCTGGCAATCTATGAATGCCATCTGGGTTCCTGGATGAAACAGCAGGACGGCACGGAAGACGGATTCATGAACTACCGTGCACTGGCAAAGGAACTGGCGGACTACTGCCATTATATGGGCTATACGCATGTCGAACTCATGGGTATCGCCGAGCATCCGTTTGACGGATCCTGGGGCTATCAGGTCACCGGCTACTATGCCCCGACTTCGAGATACGGCGAACCGCAGGATTTCATGTACATGGTTGACTACCTGCATAAGCATGACATCGGCGTCATCCTTGACTGGGTACCGGCGCATTTCCCGAAAGACGCGCACGGACTGGCGGACTTTGACGGACAGGCAACCTATGAATATGCCGATCCGCGGATGGGTGAGCATCCTGACTGGGGGACCAAGATTTTCAATTACTCCATGAATGAAGTCAAGAACTTCCTGATCGGCAATGCGCTGTACTGGTATGATGAATATCACATTGACGGACTGCGGGTCGACGCGGTTGCGTCCATGCTGTATCTGGACTACGGCAGAAAAGACGGCGAATGGATCCCGAACCGTTTCGGCGGCAACGGTAACCTGGATGCGATCGAATTCTTCAAGCATCTGAATTCTGTCATCCGGGGAAGAAACGACGGCACGATCATTATCGCGGAAGAATCCACGGCATGGCCGAAAGTCACGACCAGACCGGAAGACGACGGTCTCGGATTCATCTATAAATGGAACATGGGCTGGATGCATGACTTCCTTGACTATATGAAGCTGGATCCGCTGTTCCGCAAGAACAATCACAACAAGATGACCTTCGGCATGAGCTATGCGACATCGGAGAAGTTTATCCTTGTTCTCTCCCATGACGAGGTCGTCCACCTCAAGTGTTCGATGATCGAGAAGATGCCGGGCCTCGGTGAAGACAAGTTCCGCAACCTGAAATGCGGCTATGCATTCATGTTCGGACATGCCGGCAAGAAACTGCTGTTCATGGGTCAGGACTTCGGCCAGTACCATGAATGGGATGAAAAGGTGCAGCTTGACTGGTGGCTGTGCGATGAACCATGGAACAGAGATCTGCAGAACTTTGTCAGAGATCTGCTGCATATGTACAGAAAGTATCCGGCGATGTATGAACTGGATGACTCCTGGAACGGATTCGAATGGGTCAACGCCGATGACGCCGACCGCAGTATCTTCAGTTTCATCCGCCGCGGCAAGGAAAAGAAGAACAGTCTGCTGTTTGTCATCAATATGACGCCTGTCGACAGACCGGATTATATGTGCGGCGTTCCGAAGAAGGAAACTTATACACTGATCCTGGATGAACACGGCACCGTCGGAACCAAATCTGAAAAGCAGAGATCCTATAAGGCGGAAGCGCTGGAATGCGATAAGCAGCCGTGCCGGATCTCCTATCCGCTGCCGGGATACGGCATTGCGGTATTCCGCTTCAACGGATAATCAGCGATTCATGTTAACTCATAGAGACAGGATGAATTCCTGTCTTTTCTTTCTGTGAAAAACTCTCTTTCATGAGCAGGGGGATAATGCGGTATAATAAGAAAAGCCTAGAGCGCAAAGGGGGATGTTTCCTTGTCTACCTACGGAATGAATGTAACACTGGAAAATATACGCATGATCACGATGATGATCCTTGATATTTTCATCATCTGGCTGATCATTTATTATGCTCTGCGGATCATCCGCACCAATACCCGTACGATTCAGATTTTCAAGGGTATTCTGTTTGTCATTGTCATCGACGGTATCGCAAAGCTGCTGGGACTGAAAACGCTGCAGTATCTGGCGGATATGTTTATCAACTGGGGCTTCCTTGCGATCATCATTATCTTCCAGCCGGAGATCCGCTCGATCCTGGAGCGGATGGGCAAATCCAATGTGTTCTCAAGAATCACCACGCTGACCGGCAATGAAAAGGAAAAACTGGTGGATGATATCGTGACCGCGGTTATGCTTTTAAGCAAAGACCAGACCGGTGCCCTGATTTCCATCGAGCAGTCGCATTCACTGGAAGCGTTCATCCAGACCGGCAGCCGGATGAATTCGGATGTTACAGCGGAACTGCTGACATCGATTTTCGTTACGTCCACGCCTCTGCATGACGGAGCGGTCATTATCCAGGGCGACAAGATCGCATGTGCATCGGCATATTTCCCGCCGACCAATATGGAGCTTCCTTCCCGTTTCGGCGCCCGTCACAGAGCTGCCATCGGTATTTCTGAAATCACCGATGCGGTAACGATCGTCGTTTCCGAGGAGACCGGAATGGTTTCGGTTACGGAAGGCGGAAAGATTTTCCATGTCGACCGCAAACAGCTGCGCGACTATCTGCTGCGGGTCATCTGCGGCGAAGCTACCGAGATGCAGAACAGTCTGCCGGTGAGCGAGGTATACAGCGTACCGCAGGAAGATGAACAGCAGAAAACCGGCATGTTCTCCAGACTGTCGATCAAGAAACAGCCTGCACCGGCTTCCGGAAAAATCGAAGCGGAGTCGGTCGTGACCGGCAGCAGCAGGAAAATCAGCGAGACGGAAAATATGCGGATCATCCATGAAAAAGCAGATGCCGAAGCGCAGGCTGCTGAAATCAAGCTGCCGCATAAGAAGAAGCGTCCGGTTCCCAGCTATCCTTCCCGGAAGGCAAGACCGACATCCATTGCCGTTCCCCAGGAACCGGCAGACAAAGAAGAAACACCTGTCATGGAACAGCCGGCGGTATCGGAAACCGTGCAGCCTGTGGAAGAAACCGTTGCGGAACCGGCGGTAACAGAGAATACGGAAACCAGAACACGCATGACACCGGAAGAAGTACAGGCTGCCCGTGAAGCAAGCATGAACCGGTTCCGCCATGCAAAGAAACCGGTCCAGAAAGAATATGATCCGGACAGGCTGGATGTATCCCGCATTGTCGGATTCAAAAATGAACTGGATGAGCAGTTTGATATGGTAGACAGGCTGCCGGACAGAAAGAAAAAACCTTCAGAGAACAGTGAAGGAGGTGAACGGTAATGCCCGACAGAGACCGCAATAAAGAAGAACTCTCCAGCAATAAAACAGAGCTGGCCAACCGTATTGCCGAACAGTCGAAGAGGATGGCGGATTCCTACCAGCATGTCGAAGACGGACTTGCCAGAGTCATCCGGCTGTTCTCGACCTTCCTGGACAAGGTTCTGTTCAACCGCAAATACAGCAAGCTGGTTGCGCTTGTGCTGGCAGTGCTGCTGTATGTCGTTGTCAATTACAACACCATGGCATCTGTCTATTCGGCCGCTTTGAATTCCAGCCGTTTCCTGGATGATGTGGCCGTCAGCGCAAAATACAACTCGGATACGTTCGAACTCAGCGGACTTCCGCAGACAGCGGATATCAATATTGTCGGCGATGCGACAAGCGTAACCAACGCGATTTCCTCCGGCGGTACGGTCATTGCGAATCTGGAGGGACTGACCGAAGGTGTGCATGATGTCAAACTGGAAGGAACCGGATTCGGCGATAATGTCCGGATCGTCATCGATCCTTCGACAGTGCAGGTCGTACTGAAGAAAAAGACGACACAGCAGTTTGAACTGTCCTACGACTTTATCAATCACGACAAGATGGAATCCGTCTACAGCGTCGGTGTACCGGAATTCGAATATTCCAAGGTCAATGTCAGAGCTTCCAAAGATACACTGGATTCGATCGCGTTTGTCAAAGCGCTGATCGATGTCAGCTCGCAGACGACGGCGTTTGAGCAGGATGCGAAGCTGATTGCCTATTCCAAAGACGGTCAGCCGGTTTCCGCCGATATCGTTCCGGAGACCATCCATGTTAAGGTTCCGGTTACTTCACCGAACAAGACGGTTCCGATTTCCGTGCAGGTGACCGGTGAGATCCAGGGAACCAAGGCAATCGAAACCATCACCAGCGACCAGCAGACCGTCACGATCTACGGTTCCGAGTCGGTTCTGTCCGGCATCGATCAGGTCGTCGTAACACTGAATGCTTCGACGATCACCAAGGATTCCACGATCCTGCGTCCGATCGTTCTGCCGGCCGGCGTCAACAGTTCCAATATCAACCAGATCACGATCAGCGTAACGCTGAGCGATGCGGTGACCAAGACGATCGACAATGTGCCGATCAGCTATAAAAACAATATTCATAACTACAAGGCGTCGCAGCCGGAAAACAAGACAACGACATCGGTTACGGTCATCGGTACGGAAAACAATGTCAAAAATGTCACGGCGGATTCGATCAGTGTATATATTGATATGAAGGACGCTGTTCCCGGTCTGTATGATTTCCAGCTCCAGGTGGATCAGCCCCTGGATGGAATGGTCAAGTATGAACTCCGGGAATCCACCTATCAGCTGAATGTTCTGGGTGAGACGAATACCGAAACCGAAAGCGGCTCGGGCAGTGATACAAACAACAGCTGAACGGACGGTACAAGCATATGAAAAAAGTAATCGGAATAGTTGAAGATGAAAAAGACCTGAATGAACTGGTCAAAAGGTATCTGGAAAAAGAAGGATATGAAGTGCGTTCATATCTGACCTTTGATGAGGCAAGTCCGCATACGATGGACGATGATGTCCATCTCTGGATCCTCGATATCATGCTCGGCAATAAATCCGGATTCGATCTGATCGAAGAAATCAGAACGCATGCGCCGGATGTGCCGGTGGTGTTCATGTCGGCCAGAGACAAGGAATTCGACCGCATCATCGGTCTTGAAAAGGGCAGCGATGACTATATCACCAAGCCTTTTTCACCCAAGGAGCTGGTTCTGCGGGTCAATAACATCATCCGCAGGACATACCGGGATGAAACCCAGCGGACCGTCGTCGACGGATATGAGATCGATGAACTGCAGCGGGTCGTCTTTGACGGTTCAAACCAGATCGAACTGACGACGAAGGAATTCGATCTGCTGATGCTGTTTGTAAACAACCGCGGAACTGCTTTTGAGCGTGAGCAGATCCTGCAGAGAGTATGGGAGGAAAATTACTACGGCAGCGACCGGGTCGTTGATGATACGCTCCGGCGGCTGCGCAGAAAGATGCCGAATCTTTCAATTCATACGATTTACGGATTTGGATACAGGCTCGGATGAAACGTGCGCGCATGTGGCTGCGGGAGCTGACGCTTTCCCAGCAGCTGCTGACAATCATATTTCTGTTTGTAACGATCTTTGCGGGATTCGTGTTTGTTTTTCTCACGCCTGCGATAGATCGTTTTTCTGAAACCGAGATGTACCGCATCCTGCATAATTCGCAGGCCGGTACGATCGGCTATATGGAGGATCACAGCGGCGAAATACCGTATTACGACGTCAGCGGCGAGAATTTTGTGACAGAAGCGGTCTATGCGATCGACACGGATTCTTTCCACTATGTCGCGGGAACGGAACTGACACCGGATCTGCAGGCGGATATCAGGGCAAAGGCTTCCGGTGAAATTGCCGGTACGCAGGATCATAAGCTCAGTGCGCTCGTTGTCAGCGGCGGCGGTGAAGTACCGGTTACCTACCTGTACTCCATGACAAAGTTCAGCGATTCAATGGTCATCGTTTCGGTCATGGCCAATGAATACCGTACCCAGTTCCGCCAGTCTCTGATCAACGGCGTCGTGACGATGAATATTCTGTTTGTCAGCGTTCTGTTTGTGCTGCTGATGATCTGGGTTTCCACCTTGATCGTACCGCTGTCGCAGATCAAGACCTATGTCACAAAAGTGAAGAATGATGACAAAGATGCGGAACTGAATATCCGCCGCAATGATGAAATCGGCGAAGTTGCGGATGCGCTGCGGGATATGAAGGAAGAACTGGAGAGACAGAACCAGGAAAAAGAAGAAATGATCCAGAATATCTCCCATGACCTCAAAACGCCGATTGCGACGATCAAGTCCTACGGCGAATCGATCAAGGACGGCATCTATCCCTATGAAACGCTGGAGAAGTCGGTCGATGTCATCATTGAACATGCCGACCGTCTGGAAAAGAAAGTCAGAAGCCTGATCATTCTGAACAAGATGGGCTATCTGCTGGATGACTGCGAAGAAGGCGAGCATCTGGCAATGGCCAGAGTGATCGACAAGGCAATTCTCTCCCTGAAGGTAGTGCGTCCGGAGATTTCCTTTCTCAAGGAAATCGATGAAGATGTCTGTTTCCATGGCGATGAAGAGCCATGGCGCATCGTAGTGGAGAACCTGATCGACAATGCCCTGCGCTATGCCCGCTCGTATATCAGAATCACGCTGAAGGACGGCGAGCTGTGCGTGATCAATGACGGAGAGAAGATTTCGCCGGATCTGGTGCAGACGCTGTTCAGACCGTATGAGAAGGGATCGGACGGACAGTTCGGACTGGGACTTTCCATTGTGTACAGGGTCGTAACGACATACGGATATCACATTGCGGCAGAAAATCTGACTGACGGTGTCAATTTCCGGATCTGGAAGGAAAAATCAAAGAAAGAGAAGCGCAGAAGCGAAAGAAAGCAGAAAAAAGAGCAGTCTTAACGAATGACTGCTTTTCATGTAGAATGGGTTACGTTATGAGCAAATTTCAGGAAATATACGGAGTAAAAACGGCATATGAGGAAGAGGGATCCGGCAGAGATGTGATCCTTCTGCATGGCTGGGGACAGAACAAGGAAATGATGTCCTGTATCTTTGAGCATCTGAAGACGGACTTTCATGTATTCAGTCTCGATTTCCCCGGTTTCGGAGAATCGCAGGATCCGCCGGAAGCCTGGGGCGTCGGCGATTATGAAGCTTTTCTGCAGGATTTCATTCAGAAAAACAGTATCCGGAATCCGATCCTGATCGGGCATTCCTTCGGCTGCCGGGTGGCGATCCGCTACAGTGCGGAACATCCCGGTGATGTGAACAAGATGTGCCTGACCGGGGCGGCCGGTATCCGTCCGAAAAGAGGCATGGACTGGTATATCCGGACATATACATACAAGGCAGGCAAGGCCGTGCTGAAGATGACGGGTCAGACAAAGAAACTGGAAGAACTGCAGAACCGTTCCGGTTCGGAAGACTACCGGAATGCGAAAGGTGTCATGCGTCCGACCTTTGTCAAAGTCGTCAATGAGGACCTGACACCGTATCTGAAGCAGATCCGCTGCCCGGTGCTTCTTGTATGGGGCGAATACGACACGGCAGCACCGCTGTGGATGGGAAAGAAGATGGAAGAAGAAATACCGGATGCAGGACTGGCGGTATTCGAAGGGGATGACCATTGGGCCTACTGGCATCAGGCAGACCGCTTCAACCGGGTTCTGGATGTATTTCTGAAAGGGGATAAAGCATGAGTATTCTGCAATGGATTCTTATACTGTTCCTGCTGGCGGAGGCATATGTACCGTCAAAGCGGGCGCTGCAGATGTTTCAGCAGAACCGCTATGAAAACGGAAGATATGCGTCCTGGATGAAGCAGGGACTGGGCGATAAGCTGACCGCCATGGCGCTTGCCGGCATGATTGCGCTGGCAGCGATGATCCTGGCACTGATCTTCCGGCCCGGAACGGTCATATTGGCCGCAGCCGCAGCGGTATGCGCATTTCTTCTGTATACGGATGAAAAGGGACAGAACTATATCAAGCCGCTGGTGGTGACTGCCAGAGTCAAACGGCAGATTGCGGTACAGGCAGTTCTTCTGTTTCTGTTTTCGTTTCTGCTGGTCAGAACCGGTCTTTCGTTTCTGAGCGTTATGGCAATGCTGGTGATGCCATGGCTGATTGTCTTTCTGACCGGATGGATCACCCTGCCGGTGGAAAAGTCGGTCCATGCATACTATCTCAATGATGCAAAGCGCATTCTGCGCGAACATACCGGTCTGATTTCGGTCGGCATCACGGGTTCCTATGGCAAGACATCGACCAAGAATATCATGCAGGCAATGCTTTCCGAACAGTACAATTCTCTGATGACGCCGGCGAGCTACAATACGCCGATGGGCATTGCCCGGACCATCCGGGAGATGCTGAAGCCGATCCATAAGGTATTCATCTGTGAAATGGGTGCGGATCATGTCGGCGATATTACGGAACTGATGAATTTTGTACATCCCTCAATCGGTGTCGTTACTTCAATCGGTCCCCAGCATCTGCTGACATTCGGATCGCAGGAAAACATCACACGGGAAAAGATGCAGATGGCGGAACTGCTGCCTTCTGACGGCGTTGCCGTGCTGAATTATGACAATGCGCTGATCCGGGAATACAGGATCCGGAATCAGGTCAAAGTCATTACATACGGCATCGAATATAAAGATGCCGATTACCGGGCGGAAGATATATCCTATTCTGCCTCCGGTTCTTCTTTTACCGTCGTGCATGGCGATGAAAGGATCGGACTGGAGACAAAGCTGCTCGGAAATCTCAATATTCTGAATATTCTTTCCGCAGTTGCCTGTGCCCGTTATCTTGGCGTCGAATGGAAGACAATCAGAAGAGCGGTGAAAAACATGAAGCAGGTGGAGCACCGCCTGGAACTGAAAATCATCAACGGACACAGATTCATCGACGACGCGTTCAACGCGAATCCGGCCGGCTCTGCCATGGCACTGGATGTGCTTTCCATGATGCCGGGCAGACGGGTCATCGTCACACCGGGAATGATCGATCTGGGTGAAAGGCAGGCAGAAATCAACCGCGAATTCGGACGCAGGATGAAAGGAAAGGCGGATACCGTCATTCTCGTCGGCCGTACCCAGACTGCACCGATTGCGGAAGGACTGAAAGAAACAGGCTTTGATACATCAGATATCATCATCGTGGATACAGTGAAGGAGGCGTTTGCGTACGTCTATCAGAATACAGGAAGCCAGGATACGATACTTCTTGAAAATGATCTGCCGGACGCATTCAGTTACTGATTTATGGAATGGACAGTCATCGGAACATGGAAAATGGCCGCAGCCGGAGTCAGGATTGCGGCGGATATTCTGCAGCAGGGCGGTACAGCAGCGGATGCAGTTACAGAAGGCATCAGCGATGTTGAGGACAACCCTGAGTTTCATTCGGTAGGATACGGCGGCAGGCCGGACCGTACATGCCATGTCGTTCTGGACGGCGGTTTCATGGATGGCGATACGCTTCATTTCGGTGCGGTCGGATCGCTGGAGGGATTCCGTTCTCCTGTCCGGATTGCCCGTTCTCTGATGGATAAAGAGGCAAACAATTTCCTCGTCGGACCGGGAGCGGAAGCATATGCACGGGCAAACGGTTTTGAGGAAAGAGACAATCTGACCGAAGCGGCAAAGGAAATCTGGAAGGCGGAAAAAGACCGGCTGAAAAAACTGTCCGCCTATGACGGCCATGATACGGTATGCTTTCTGGCACGCGATGCACACGGAACAATCTGTGCCGGAACATCGACTTCCGGACTGTTCATGAAAGAACCCGGACGGGTCGGCGACACACCGGTTCCCGGCAGCGGCTATTATGCGGATTCCCGCACTGGCGCAGCCGCAGCGACCGGTATGGGCGAGGAAATCATGAAGGGTGCTCTGAGCTATGCCTGCGTCATGCATATGAAAAACGGCATGAGCCCCATGGAAGCCGCGCAGAAAGCAGTATCGGATCTTGACCGGGAACTGAAGGAAAGAAACGGCCATGCGGAAGCGATGTCCCTGATCGCAGTCAGCCGCCAGGGGGAATGGGGAATCGGCACCAATGTCGAATTCACCTTTGCTGTCAGCGACAGCAGCCATCCGGCAAAGGTTTACATTGCAAGGCCGGAAGCGGATGCCGTACGGATCGAAGAACTGAATCTGGAATAGAAGATATCCTCCGGGATGTCTTTTTTAATGCAGGCATCAAAAAAGACGGCATATGTATCCGTCTTTGGCTTTCAGATCAGGAATTTTTCCGGCTCAGAATATCCTGCTTCATTTTCTCGAAGGTCTCATCACTGAGATCATGCTCGATTCTGCATGCATCATCCTGGGCTGTTTTCGGATCGATACCGAGGGAAATGAAATACTCGGTAAACAGACGGTGCCGTTCATAAATGCGCTGCGCGATCCGCTCGCCTTCATCCTGCAGCTTGATGGATCCGTCTTTTTCCATGGTAATATAACCGTTTTCTCTGAGTTTTTTCATAGCGACGCTGACGCTTGCTTTTGAAAATCCAAGTTCTTCAGCGATATCGACTGAATGCACGATTCCCTTGCACTCGCGAATGATTAAAATAGCTTCAAGGTAATCCTCTGCTGACTCGTAAATCTGCATTGACATCGTAAAACCTCCGCTAATTGATATTGTAAAATGTTTGGCAAAAAAAACAATAGATGTGCGTGAAGCTGTCTGAACATTCTGAAACCAGTATAAAAATAGCCTTAAAACAAGTATACTTAGGGATAGCCGGATGAATGCGGCAGTGAAATGAGTACGATGATTATGAGCAGAATAGCATTATACGGAATGACCCGGGAAAAAGCGGAAAAAGTCAGCAGAGCAGCGGCTTCAGAAGGAATCGGATGCAGTGTTTTTGCGGATGATTCTCTGTTTTCTCCGGCGGAGTCGGTATTTGAAAGAGACAATACGGTCACGGAACCGGGACAGAAGTTTTCCAGGGAATTCATTCTTTATGACGGGTTTACCGTGGAATCGATCCGCTCATTCTCGCATACGATGAAAAGGTACGGAATTGCCTTTGACGGAATCAGGATCCGGCTGACACAGGAAAACAGACAGTGGACCGTCAGCAGGCTTCTGGAAACAGCGGAAGCGGAATATGAAACCGCGGTGAAGCTGAAGGTCCTGGGCAGAATGATCGAGGCTGCAGTGCAGTATGTCAGACAGAATCCCGGCTCGGACAGTTCCGAAAAACTGGCGCAGTACGCCCGGGAAGCATATACATATCTGCATGGCAGAGAGTTTACGCTGCAGGAGACGGACCGCCATTGTTTCCGCCTTTCTCATGAACTGCGGCAGCTGGAAAGAACGGTAAACTGAAGAGGGAAGCATGAAGGGACGGATCGTTGTAGCGGGCGGCGCCAATATCGATATCATCGGCTGGGCAGACAGCAGCCTGCTCGATCATGATTCGAATCCGGGCTCGATCCGCATGGAATTCGGCGGTGTCGGCCGGAATATAGCGCAGATCTGTGCGCTGCTCGGCAAACCGGTTTCACTGGTAACATGTTTTTCTGCAGATGATTTCGGACAGCGCATGAAAGAAGACTGCCGGCAGCTGGGAATTGACTGCGCGCAGAGTTTCACATTCAGCGATGTGCAGTCTTCGGTATATATGGCCATACTGGATGAAAAACGCGATATGCGCCTGGCTCTCAATGACATGCATATTCTGCAGAAGATGACACCGGCACTGCTGGAAAACATACCGCACAGTCTGCAGCAGAATGATATACTGGCAGCTGATGCGAATCTGGAAGCGGACAGTATCCGGTTCCTTCTGGAAAACTGCAGCTGCATGAAGGCGGCGGATCCGGTATCCGTCAGCAAATGCGGAAAGTTTATCCCGGTGCTGGACAGACTGGATATATTCAAGCCGAACCGCTATGAAGCAGAAAGGATCAGCGGCATCCGGCCGGCGGATGAAAAAAGCGCCGCTGCCTGTCTGGAATGGTTCCGCAGGCAGGGTGTCAGAGAAACCGTCATATCGCTGGGGGAAGAAGGGATTCTGCTGGGAACGCAGGATTACAAAGTTCATCTGCGCCATGAAACGGTCAATGTGCATAACGCAACCGGTGCAGGCGATGCATTCCTTGGTGCGTATATGGCCGCAAGACTGGATGGCAGAGAAGCATTGGAAGCAGCCGGAGACGGCATCTGCGCTGCGGTGCTGACAATTGAAAATGATGCGGTGCGCAGAAGGAAGCTGTGCAGCAGTATGATAGAAGAAAAGAGAAACAGCCTGAAGATTGAGGAGGTCAGATTATGTGGGTAAGAGTCAATCCTGAAGTTGAGGAAGCATTGAAAAACAGAAAACCGGTCGTTGCGCTGGAGTCGACGATCATTTCTCACGGCATGCCGTATCCGCAGAATGTCGAAACCGCTCTGCAGGTTGAAAAGATCGTCCGTGCCCATGGCGGTGTTCCGGCAACGATCGGCATCATTGACGGCGTCGGTGTAGTCGGCATGACCGAAGAGGAAATCACCGAATTCGGCAGACGCGGCATGAGCATTCCGAAAGTATCCCGCCGGGATCTGCCGGTGGTGATGGCAAAGCATTCCTGGGGTGCAACGACCGTAGCGACAACGATGATCATTGCGGCGGCAGGCGGCGTCGAGTTTTTCGTGACCGGCGGTATCGGCGGTGTCCACCGCGGTGCCGAAAAGACATTTGATATTTCCGCGGATCTGGAAGAACTGGCAAGGACAAATGTTACTGTGATCTGCGCCGGCGCTAAAGCGATCCTGGATCTGGAAAAAACGATGGAAGTACTGGAAACAAAAGGCGTTCCGGTCCTTGGCTATCAGACCGATGAACTGCCGGCTTTCTACACCAGAACATCCGGACTCCGGGTGGACTGCCGGGTCAATGATCCGCAGGAAGCTGCCGATATTGTCAGGGCAAAACGGGAAATGGGCCTTGACGGCGGTGTGCTCATCACCAATCCGATTCCGGAAGAGGAATCCATGGACCCTGTCATGATCAATCAGGTCATTGAAGAAGCGATCCGGGAAATGGATGAAAAGGGCATCAAAGGAAAAGAATGCACACCGTTCCTGCTGGCGAAAACAGCGGAGATCACCGGCGGCGATTCGCTGGCCGCAAATATCAGGCTTGTTTTCAACAACGCGGCAGTCGGAACGGAAATCGCTAAGGCATATTGCGGGAAGTGAATATGGAAGACAGAAGAAAAGAAGCAGTTGCGGATCCCGTTACCAAGGACGCACTGGTCAGTGCCCTGCGGAATCTCGGTGTATCGGGCAATCAGATTATTGAAGTGCACTCCAGCCTTTCATCTTTTCATTACGTCGTCGGCGGTGCCAGAACGGTCGTGGATGCACTGATGGAGATCGCCGGTACCGGCGGAACCATTCTGATGCCGACCCAGAACCGCGGCAACAGTGAACCTTCGGACTGGCAGGATCCTCCGGTCAGCGCCGGTCTGTATAAAGATATCCGGCAGTCCATACCGGCATTCGATCCGGTTACGGAAGATATTCCGCGCATGGGCGAAGTAGCGGAAAACTTCCGGAAAAGAGAAGGCGTTGTTGTATCATCGCATCCGTCCGTATCCTATGCGGCATGGGGCAGATATGCAAAACTGCTGTGCAACCGGCAGTCGCTGCATTTTCCGCTGGCGGAAGAATCTCCCTGCGCAAGACTGTATGAACTGAAAGGTGCAGTCCTGATGCTGGGAACGGATTTCGATACGTGTACATGCATGCATCTGGCAGAATACAGATGCGACTGCCGTCCGGTCATGATCAACGGCGCGGCGATGACGACGGAAAACGGAACACATGCATGGCGCAAATACCTGGATCTGTCTTTGAACGAAGAGTCATTCCTGAAGGTCGGAGCGATCATGCATAAGAAGAAAATGATCCGCGAAACCGAACTCGGCGGATGCAGGATCCGCTATTTCTCGGCGGCACAGGCGATCGATGAGGCAACGAAGTACTTTGAAAAAACAGTTGTCTATGATCTCTACCGCTGAAGAATGCATGCATGTTAGACGGCCGGAATATACGGTAAATACGGATATTCCGGAACTGTAAAACAGAAAAAAGAAAATGACTGCCGCCTGTGCGGCAGTTATTTGGGAGGGAAAATGAAACCGGAAATCGGCAGTACTATATATATACAGAGTTTCAAGCATGACGGCAGCCTGCACAGAACCTGGTGCAAAGCGTTTGTGCTGAAAGCAGATGAAGACTGCATTGTCGCAGTAACCGACCGGGCCTGGGTCATTGAGGCAGATGACCGCAGATGGCTGACAAGGGAACCGGCGGTATGTTTCTTTTATACAAAGAAATGGTATAACATCATATCCATGATCCGTCACAGCGGTATCTATTATTACTGCAATCTGGCTTCGCCGAGCGTATATGACGGCGAGGCTGTCAGAAATATTGATTATGATCTGGATATTAAACTGTATCCGGACGGCGGCTATCAGATCCTGGATGAAACGGAATATGCCCAGCATGCCAAAGAAATGGGATATTCGCCGCAGCTGCAGAAGATCATTGAATTTCAGATGCAGAAACTGATCAGGGAAATGGAAAAAGGGGAAGAGCCTTTCAATCAGGAATGCATTGATCATTATTATCATCTGTACAGAAACATGCGGCGGCAGGAAATGTATTTTGAAGAAGAATCAGAATTTTGAAAATTAGTGCTTTACAACCGGAAAAAAGGTGATAGTATTGTAAATACCCCGCGCACAGAGCCGGTCAGACATCTTCCAAAAAAGTTTCGAAAAACTTTTGAAAAAAGATGTTGACAAAGGAATCAAGCGGTGGTAATATCATAAAGCACGCTCGGTGAGAGTGGTGCAGAGATCTTTGAAAACTGAACAGGAAAAAGACACAGAAAACGTCAATTAAGTTTATGGAAGAGACAAGTCTGGAAGACTTGTCAAAATAGAGTCAAATCAAATGGAGAGTTTGATCCTGGCTCAGGATGAACGCTGGCGGCGTGCCTAATACATGCA